>JALVDI010000271.1 GCA_027009115.1 Polyangiaceae bacterium
ACCGGTTCGTGCCGGACACCGAGTTCGTGCCGGGCCCCGACCTCACGTTCGCCGACGCGTCCGTCCGCCACGGACGCGGCATACCGGCGCGACCCACGCTCACCGAGCCCGCCCTGGCCCCCGCACACGCCGAGGAGGCCTCGCCAAAGCCATCTCTGTCCACCTCGACCAACCCGGCGAGGGAGGTGGACGGGCCGGCCGCTCCACCGCCGCGCCCCCCGCTGAGTGCTCCGATGACGGTCTCGCTTCAGCTGGCGACCCTTGCCCACGAAGTGATCGCGCGGGTTCAGGACCCACAGGCGCCGCCACCGACCTTTGAGCTCGCGAGCACACCGAAGCCACCGCTCGTCACGACCCCGACCGGCCAGGACGCCTTCATCCACATCGACCACCCGGATCTCGGACGGATCCGCCTGCAACTCCAGATCGAGGCGAGGAACTTGCGGGTGCGCGCCATCGCTCAGAGCGCGGCGGCGGCCGCGGCGCTGCGCGAGAGCGAAGAAGACATGCGGGCGGACGTCGCGCGCCACGGCGTGGAGCTTGCTCGTCTGCGGATCGATGTCGAAGCCAGACGCCAGCGAGGGGAAGACTGATGGAGATCGACTCGCGCAACCAGCTCGCGGCTCCGACCGCGTCACGTATCCAGCGAACGGACCAAGACAACCAAACGATGGGCAAGGATGCGTTCATGAAGCTGCTCGTCGCGCAGCTTCAGAACCAAGACCCCCTCGACCCCATGGACGCTCGGGAGATGGTCACTCAGCTCTCGGAGCTGACGAGCGTCGAGAAGCTCGCGGGCATCGAGTACCGCTTGACGGCTCTGGAGGTCGCCAACGCAGGCATGGCCAACACACAGGTCGCCGGCCTCGTGGGCAAGACCGTGACCGCCGACGCCTCCCCCCTGAGGCTCGAGGAGGCAGGCAGCGCCTCGACCGTGTTCACTCTCGAAGGCCGCGCCGAGAAGGTGACCGCGACGATCCGCGACGAGCAGGGTCGAGCGGTCCGCACCGTTGAGCTGGGCGCCCACTACCCCGGCGAGGTGACCTTCGAATGGGACGGCATGAACGACGAGGGCACGCGGATGCCGCCCGGACGCTACTCCCTGGAGCTGCGTGCCGAGACGGCCGAGGGCACGCCGGTGCCCACCTCCACGGAGCTTACGGGCGTCGTCTCCGGCGTCTCCTACGAGAACGGGTACCCCGAGCTGATGGTCGGCGATGCGCGCCTGCTGCTCGGAGATGTCACTTCCATCGAGATGTGAGTTGAGAGGAGCGAGAGTATGAGCATCCTGCGTTCGATGCAGACCGGCGCCGCCGGCTTGCGAAGTCACTCCGCCGCCATCGGCGTCACCGGCGACAACATCGCCAACGTGTCCACGACGGGCTTCAAGCGCAGCCGGGGCGTGTTCGAGGACATGCTGGGCCGGTCCATCGCGGGCTCGTCGGCCTTGCCGACGGCTGGCGCCGGTTCGCGGCTGGCACACGTCGAGCAGATGTGGACCCAAGGCGCTCTGATGACGACCGAGTCGCCGACGGATCTCGCCCTGAGCGGCGACGGCTTCTTTGTGGTCCAGGGCAACCAGGGCGGCATCGACGGCCGCTTCTACACGCGGGCAGGCCAGTTCTCCATCAGCGCCGACGGTCGGCTCGTGAACCCCAACGGGCTCGAGCTGCTCGGCTATCCAGCGAGTACGGACGGGACCATGAGCGCTCAGCTCGGCCCCCTTACGGTCGCGGGCGGAACGCTTCCGGCCACGCCGACCACCTCGGGAGACATCAGCGTCAACCTCGACGCGAACGCTCCGGTCACCGTCTTCGACCCCGCCAACCCCGACGCGACGAGCAACTTCTCGACGGCGATGACGGTCTACGACTCCCTCGGCAACAGCCACGAGGTGACGATCTACTTCAGCAAGTCGGCGGCCAACACCTGGGACTGGAGCGCGATGGTTGACGGCGCCGAGATCACCGGCGGCACCCCCGGAACGCCGACCGCCGGCGCCAGCGGACAGCTGACCTTCACCACGGACGGCGAGCTCGACACGGAGACGATCACCGTCAACAACTGGGACTTCGTGGACGCGACGCCGGGACAGACCATCGCCTTCGACTTCGGCGACGCCATCACCACGGACGGAGGCACGGGGCTCGCCGCGACCACCCAGTTCGGCTCGCCGTCCACGACGAACGGGCTGTCGCAGGACGGCTTCAGCGCCGGCACCGTGGCGGGCATCGCCGTCGAAGCGGACGGAACGGTCACGGGCGTGTTCAGCAACGGGCAACGCCGGACCCTTGGCCAGGTTGCCGTTGCTGACTTCGCCAGCGAGCACGGCCTGGAGCGCGCCGGGAGCGGCCTGTGGGTCGAGACGAAGGCGAGCGGCGAAGCCCTCGTCGGCACCGCCGGCACCGGCGGACGGGGCGCCATCGTCGCCGGCGCCCTCGAAGGCTCGAACGTCGATCTAGGCCGTGAGTTCGTGGATCTGATCGGCTTCCAGCGCGGCTTCCAGGCCAACAGCCGCATCATCACGACCGCCGACGAGATGTACGGCGAGCTCGTCAACCTCAAGCGCTGACGCCAAGGCAGGCTCAGCGCCGCCCGCGTCCGCAGCGCCCGTGTCCGCAGCGCACGGCGCCCCAAGGAACGTCCGACGTCCGACGCCGCCTCATGGGAGAGGCACGCTGCTCAGCTCGCTGGTGCCGTCCTCGTTGATGAGCGGCTCGGTGTAGCCTTCGATCACCATGAGGCGGCCGTCGAGGAGACGGACCATGGAGTGGTTGGAGCGCGGCACGCTCATGCTCGGGCCCATCTGCCAGCCCGCGCTTTCGTCGTAGAAGGCGACGAAGGGCACGTTGCGGTCCTCGTCCCGGTCGCGACCGCCGCTGACCACCACGCGCCCCGAAGGCAGCACGAGCGACGCGAAGTTCCCCGCACGCCACGGCATCTCCGGGCCGGGACGGAAGCTCTCGCTCACAGGGTCGTACACCTCCGTGCTCGACAGCGACCGTCCCGTCTCCCGCGCCTCCTCCGTCTCGCCCCCCATCACCAGCACCTCCCCACTCGGCAAGACCTCGGCCTCATGCCACGCACGCGCCTGCGCCAGGTCCCCCACCGTGTGCCACGCATCCATCGCCGGGTCGTACACCTCCGCCGAGCGGATCGCCCGGCCGTTGTAGTCGTGCCCCCCCGTCGCCAGCACCTTCCCGTCCGCAAGCCGCGTCAGCGTGTGCGAGTAACGCGCCGTCGACATCGACGCCGCCGGAAGCCACCGGTCCTCCGAGCCGTCGAAGCGCTCGCAGCTCGCGGTCGGCCCCTCCGTCGCAGGTACCCCCTCGCTGTGCCACCCCCCGCACACCAGCACCCGACCGTCCAGCAGCTCCACCGCTCGGTGAAACCCCCGCGAGACCCGCATCGGAGCCTCCCTCTCCACCGTCTCCGTCGCCGCGTCAATCGTGTACGTGTAGCC
>JALVDI010000272.1 GCA_027009115.1 Polyangiaceae bacterium
GCGACGGGGACGACCTCCCAGGACTCAGGGTACCGGCCCACCCCGCTGAGCCCAGACGCGCTCGCGACCCCTCACGCGCCGCCGGCGCGGAGGGGGGCGTGCGCCCGGAAGGGGACGAAACCGCACGAAACAGGCCGGCCGAGGCGAATTCGGAGGCCAAAGGGGACGCTCGGGCGGGGGACTGGGCCGAGCGGGGCCCGTGGCGGGCCCGTCTTGGGCCGCGACGAGGGGTCGCGGGGACCCTTCGTCGCTCCGGCCAGGCCGGCAGGGGGTGCGGTGTCGACTCGGGCGCGCGGTGTCGACTCGGGCGCGGGTGCGCCGAGCGGGTGCCGAGTGCCGAGCGGGTGGGGTGCCGAGCGGGTGGGGTGTGGGGCCGAGCCCAGCGGGGTGGCGACCGGTGCGGGGGCGATCGGGTGCGCTCGGCGCGACCGGGCTCGCGGCATGGGCGGGTTCACACTGGCACCGGGTGCTCCGGGGCCTTAGCAATTGGGGCCATGGAGTCGAGCGTAGAGCCTCAGGTGACCGGAGAGCCCCGCATCCAGCTCACCCCCAAAGCCATCGAGATGGGCAAGCGGCAGTTGCAAGAGTATGCCCAGCGGGAACCGGGCCCAGTGCTTGGGCTTCGTCTGGGGGTCAAAGGCGGGGGTTGCTCGGGCTACTACTATGTATACGAGCCGGCGGTTCGGATCCGTCCCAGCGATAATGTTTGGCGTTTCGATGGGCTGACGGTCGTTGTGGATCACCGCAGCATCGAGCTGCTTGCCGGAGGCACCCTCGACTGGGAGCAGCGGCTCATGGGCTACGGGTTCAAGTGGAGCAACCCGAACGCCACCGGCGACTGCGGGTGCGGCGCTTCGTTCAACGTCGCCCCGGGGTAGCCGAGCTTCCAGAGATGCAGGGTAGCCGAGCTCGCAGAGATGGCGTCGCCAGCCTCTGGTGACTGCAGCAGTCCATGGGGCTCGCCTCGCTGTGGCGACCGCCATCTCGTTCAACATCACTCCGTGGTGGCTGAGCTTGCAGCCTGCCGTTTCGTGATTGCCGTTTTGACGCCGCCCTCTCACCAGTCCACGGGCTCGCCGCGCTGTCGTGCCCGCCACAAGGGGGACCCGCTGCGGATCTTGCGCACGGCTTCGCTTACCGCCTCGCCGACGATGTCGACCTCCTCGGGGGTGGTGTTCCGTCCGAGTCCGAAGCGAAGGGAGCTTGCGGCTGCGTCGGCATCGAGGCCGATGGCCCGCAGCACGTAACTTGGCTCGAGGCTCGCGCTCGCACACGCTGCCCCGCTCGAGACGGCGACGACCGACGAGAGGGCAAGCAGCAGGCTTTCCCCATCGACGAAGCCAAAGGACACGTTGAGGTTGCCCGGGTGCCTCGGTCCCGTCAGCGCCGGACCGTTCAGCCGCACGTCGTCCATCTCGGACAATCGCTCCCAGAGGCGGTTCCTCAAGCTCCTCAATCGCTGCGCTTCGTTGGCTCCCTCGTCGGCCTGGATGGCGCACGCCGTCCCGAGGGCCACAATTCCCGGAACCGCGAGTGTGCCCGAGCGCATTCCGCGCTCATGGCCGCCACCGTCGATTTCGGCGACGACCCGGACGCGAGGGCTGCTGCGTCGGACCCAGAGGGCGCCGACCCCTTTGGGCGCGTAGATCTTGTGGCCCGTCAGCGTCACGAGGTCGATGGGCATCGTCCGGACGTCGAGCGGCACGTAGCCAAGCCCCTGCGCCGCGTCGCAGTGCATCCACGCGCCGACGGAACGGGCCATCTCGCCGATGGTGACGAGGTCCTGGCTCACTCCGATCTCGTTGTTGCAGAGCATGACCGACACGAGGGCTGTTCGCTCGTCGATCGCTTCGCGCGCAGCCTCGAGGTCCACTCGCCCGTCCGAAGCGACCGGCAGGAGTACCTTCTCGAACCCCTCCCGCGTCAGCCGCGTGGCGCTGTCCAGCACGGCCTTGTGCTCTGTCGCGACGGTGACGATCTTCAGTCGCCCTTCGTCGCGGCGCGCGTGGGCGACGCCTTTGAGGGCGAGATTGTCGCTCTCGGTGGCGCCGGAGGTGAATACGATCTCGCTGGGCCGGCCGCCAATGAGCTGCGCGACCTGAGCGCGCGCGGCTTCGACAGCCTCGCGGGCCCGCTGCCCAAAGGCATGCGAGCGGCTTGCCGCGTTGCCAAAGTGCTCGCGTAGGTAGGGGAGTAGGGCGTCGAGAACCCGTGGATCGACTGGCGTCGTGGAGTGGTGATCCATGTAGATCATGGGCCCCACCATAGCGCTCCCGCCCGGCGGTGCCGTCCGTGGGCTGGACCACCTCGGGCCCCGCGCACGGGGGGGTGTAAGTTCGTCCGGCGAGATCCGTTGTCTCCTCGAATCACGGAGGAGAACGATGAGCAAGACGGTAGGACTTTGGGCTCTGTGTTGGGCGCTGGGATGCGGTGGCGCGGCGATGAGCGCTCGCCCCGCTGGTGGGGGCGGCGCGAGGGCGCCGGGGGTTCGGTCCGTGCGACCGGCCCCGGCCCCTTCCGGTGAGGCAATGGCGGTCACGGGTGTGGGCAGCGTAGCCGCCCCCGCGTCGCCTGGGGTTCGCCGCCACGCTCAACCTTCTGCCGCGTCGCCACCGGCTGCCCCCTCGCTGGACGCAGCCGCCGCGGCGGGCGGGGTGATGACGACCACGACCACGGTGACGGTCACCGTGGAGACGCCCCCGCCTCCGCCCGTCGAATCCTCCCCCCAACCCTACGAGCCCACCGCCCGCGTGCTGACCGCCGCGTCCGTTGGCGACCACGACCGCCGCGGCAACTACCTCGAGTACCTGGCGCGGCACGGTCACGAGGCGCGTCGTTTCGGGCTGGACCTCGGCCGGAGGGTGCGCTTTCGCGTCGTCGACGCGCAGCGCCGGCCGATCAACGACGCACGGGTGTGGGTCAGCGTCGGCGGTCGGACGGTGGAAGGCCGCACCCACGCCGACGGTGTCTGGGACTTCTTCCCGGGCGTGAGCGTGCCATGGGCTCAGGATGCCGCGAGGGTTCGGGTGGTGGCCGCGGGTGCTCAGGCCGAACTGCGTGTGCCGCTCCCGGTGCGCGGAGACGGACAGGATGTGACTTTGCGCCTGGAGACCGCGCAGAGCGAGCGACCCCGGGTGCTCGATCTGGCGTTCCTGATCGACGTCACGGGCTCAATGGAGGACGAGCTTCGTTACGTCAACGCCGAGGTGGCAGACATCGTGGCCCGCGTGCAGCGGGAGGCGCCCGAGGTGCAGGTGCGGGTTGGCGCGGTCTTCTACCGCGACCGGACCGACTCGGTACCCCTGCAGCGCATCGCTTTCACCCACGACGCCCAGGCGTTTGCGGCCGCCATGGGAGGTGTGCGCGCCTTCGGCGGCGGCGATTACCCCGAGGACCTGGACGCGGGCCTGCACGAGGCGATGCGAGGCCTGCGCTGGTCCGAGGGCAACGCAGTGCG
>JALVDI010000273.1 GCA_027009115.1 Polyangiaceae bacterium
CGGTCCCGCAGATCTTCATCGACGACCGCCCCTACGGCGGCTACTCCGATGTTGCCGCGCTGGACCGCCGGGGTGAGCTCGACGCCCTCCTCGGCGCCGGCGAGCGCTAGCCATCCAAGGGAGATTGTCATGTCCCGAACCGAACCAGAGCCTACGCGGGGACAACAACGGCGGAGGGCGTACGAAGCGGGTCGCACAGCTCGGGTAAGGCGAGCCTACGCAGTTCAGCCCTTTGGATGAGCAAAGGCGAGAGGCGGACCCGAGGGCCCGCCTCTGTGTCGAAGGGTCGACGCGAAGGCGGTCGCCCTCAGAAGGCGAAGACCTCTTCGTTGCTCGCGATCTCGCCCAGGCCGGTCTCGAGGCGTCCTTGGATCTCCGTCGTCTCATCGGCGAGCGCTTTGAGCGAGCTGATCTCGCGGACGTACTCGGCGAAGAGGTTCGACTGGGTCCCGAGCACGCCCATGGACTGCTGGTTGTTCACCAGGATGACGTACTCCCCGCTGCTGAGGTCTCCCTCGCCTACGTACAGCTCTTTCTCGACGTTTGAGCGAGACCGCTGGCTGGGGCGAATCCTTACCTTGCCGTTCCCGTCCTCCGGGAGTGAGACGAAGCCCAGGTTGCATTGGTAGCGGTCGTCGGCGACGCGAATCAGGCAGCCGATGAGGGCCGTTGCGTTCTCCATCGAGGCCGCAGAGCGGTTGAGCTCTTCGCGCCGCTGCTCACCGGCGGTCATCGCCGAGAGCGCCTCGATGCGGTCCCACATCTGGTTGACGCGGTTGTAGTAGTCGAAGAGCGCGTCCACCGTGTCGGTGCGGAAGAGCTGGTAGTTCTTGCGGGCGAAGACGTTGGCCGAGAAGGGCTTCTCGAGGGCGCGCAGTGCATCGATGGCTTCGTAGTCGACGGCGGGCGGGTTGCCGGCGCTGCCCCGCGCTTTGGTCACCGCCTGATCGATGAGGCGCTGCGCCTCCGAGAGGGTGTTGCTCGCCTCGCGGACGGCGGCGTAGATGTCCTTGCCGTCGCGGACCGCCATGTTGTGAATCTTGCGGTCGTTCATGACGCTGCCCGAGAAGTAGCCCAGGAGTAGGCCCAGGAGGCCTCCCAGGCCGAGGAGCAGCGCCGTGCGACCCTTCCGTTTGCGGCCGACCTCCGCGTCGTCGACCGGCTTGTCGTCGAGGACCAGCCGGACCTCCTGCGGGCCCGCCGCCACGGGCTGCTGAGCGGCGAACGGGTCGGCTGCCGCCGGGGGCGGCGCGGACGGTTGCTTCGGCTGGGCGAAGGGCGGCGCGACGATCCCCGGCCCTCCGGACGGCGGCGGGACGACACCTGCTGGGGGCGGGACCGCACCGCCGGGGGGCTGCTGGCCGGGGGGCGGCGCGGCCGAGCCGGGCGGTGGCGCGACAGCGTCCCCTCCCTGCGGGGTGTTGGGGGCGATGGTCCGGCCCAGGCGGGCTTTCAAGTCTTTGATTTTACGGGGTTTTTTGGTCGCAGCCATGGCTCGTCTCAGGGCCCCTCCCCCCTTGGGTAGAGCTGGAGAGGGGGGCAAAGCTATTCGCTGTGGCCGAGACGTGTCAAGGCGCGCGCCGGCGGCGCGGTTCGGGAGCGAGCGGACGCAGCTCTTCGAGGTGCCCCAGGAAGGCATCGATGGCTTCCTCGGCTTCGCGCTGGGCTTCGATGGCCCGCAGCAAGGCGATGTCTTCGACGAGCCCCCGGCGCAGGAGCTCCCGGTACTCGGCGAGGGCCTGCGCGCGCGCGTCGAGGAGCGCCGCGGCCCGCTCTCGGAGCCGGCGACCGCGCTCCGTGCGCAGCTCGAGGGCGCGGAGCTCGGACGCGTGTCGTCGCGCGGCGGGCAAGGCCCCCGCTTCGAGGAGGTCGCCGGCGCGCACGGGTAGGTCGGCGGCCAGGGCCTCGTCGACCTCGTCGAGGGCGAGCAGCTCGAGATCTTCGGTCAGGGCGCGTTGCAGGAGCGCCACGTCCTCCCGCAGCTCCGGGGAGACGGGCGGCGGTTCGGTGTCCCCCGCGTCGCAGGCTCCGAGGGCGAGGGCGAGGACGAGCGCTCGGCTCGGTCCGCACACTCCGCCCACGGTCCTCGCTCGCTCCGCTCGCCGCGTCACCCGGCTCCCCAGCCGCGCTCGCGGTAGAACTTCTCGATGCGAAGGTTGACCAGCTCCGGGTATTCGATGGCCACGTAGTGCGTCCCGCCGGGGACGACGAGCAACTCGGCGCCCGGGATCCGGCGCGCCATACGTTCGGCGGCGCTGCGGGGGGTGAAGAGGTCGCGGTCCCCCGCGATCACGAGGGTGGGGACGTCGACCTCGCCGAGGTAGCGGGAGGCGTCGTGCTCGCCGAGGAGCTCCAGGATCCGCATGTAGGTCTTCATGTCGAGCTCGGCGAAGGAGCCCGCCAGCCGCTGAAAGATACTGTCGTCCAGGGTACGGGCAGCGAGGCCGAGGCGCTTGGCCCACTGGACGGTTTCGGGCATGTGGACGAGCCGGCGTGTCACCTTCTCGGCGAGGCGAGGGAAGCTGCCGACGCCCCGGATGAGCGGGGGCAGCAGGTGGCCCATGAAGCCGAGGTTCATCACCGTGTCCCAGGGGTGGCCGGCGACGCCGTTGATGAGGACGAGGTTGGCCACGCGTTCGGGGTGCCGCCCAAAGAGCTCCAGGGCGACCTGGACGCCCATCGACCAGCCCATGAGGGAAGCTCGCTCGGCGCCGGCGGCCTCCAGGACCGTCAGGGCGTCTCGGGTGTGGTCCTCGACCCTCAGTGCGTCGGGGTTGGCCGGCGGCCCGCTCCGGTAGAGGCCGCGGTAGTCCCAGGAGATGAATCGGTAGCGGTCCTGAAAGTAACGGATCTGGTGGGACCAGGCCATCCAGCTCCCGCCCAGGCCGTTGCAGAGCAGGATCGGCGCCCCCTCTCCGACGACATGGTACGCCAGGAGTGTTCCGTCGTAGCCGCGGACATGGTGCTCTTCGACGCTCGGGGTCTTCATCAACGGGGCTCTAGCATACCTGGGCGGGCGTCCCAGAGTGCGATACGTGTAGGCGCGTGATCCTCGTCGTCGACAACTACGACTCGTTCACCTACAACCTCGTGCAGTACCTGGGCGAGCTTGGGCAAGAGGTCGAGGTCTACCGGAACGACGCCATCGATCCTGCCGGCATCCGGGCGCGCGCCCCCACGGGGGTGCTGCTCAGTCCGGGACCGGGCCGCCCGGAGGACGCCGGCGTGAGCTTGGCCGTCCTCGGGGAGCTGGCCGGCGAGGTACCCATCCTCGGCGTCTGCCTCGGGCACCAATGCATCGGGGCCCATTGGGGAGGGTCGATCGTCCGGGCGCGGCAGCTCATGCACGGCCGGACCTCGTCGATTCACCACGACGCCGACGGGGTGTTCGCAGGTTTGCCCAGCCCCTTCGTCGCGACGCGGTATCATTCGCTCGTGGTGCGCCGCGATAGCGTTCCGGAGGTCCTTACGGTGAGCGCATGGACCGAGGATGGCGAGGTCATGGGGCTTCGCCACCGGACGCTGCCGGTGGAAGGGGTGCAGTTCCATCCCGAGTCCTTCCTCACCGACCATGGCCACGCCCTGCTCGCGAACTGGTTGAAGACGGCGAGGACCGCATGAGCGTACGTGAAGCTCTGGTGCAGCTCATGGCCGGTCGGTGCCTCGAGGCGGCGACGATGGAGGCGGCGATGGAGGAGATCCTCCGCGGGGAGGCGCACCCGGCCGTGCTGGGCGCCTTCGCGGTGGCCCTGCGCATGCGTGGCGAGACGAGCGTGGAGATCGCCGCGGCCGTACGGGTACTGCGGCGGGAGAGCCGCGGCCTCGATCTCAGCGACCTCGGGGTCCCTCTGCTGGACACCTGCGGCACGGGCGGCGACGGCCTCGGCACGTTCAACATCTCGACGGTTTCGGCGATCGTCGTGGCAGCCTGCGGTGTGCGGGTGGCCAAGCACGGCAACCGGGCTGTGTCGAGCAGGGCCGGGAGCGCGGACGTCCTCGAGGCCCTCGGGGTCCGCCTGGACGTCGACGACGCGACGCTGCGGAGCTGCGCCGAGGAGGTCGGCATCGCGTTTCTCTTCGCACCGTCGCACCACGCGGCTCTTCGTCACGCGGCCGCGGTTCGCCGCGCCCTGGGTGTGCGGACCTTCTTCAACCTGCTCGGGCCCCTTGCGAACCCGGCGGGCGCCACCCATCAGCTCCTCGGCGTGTACGACCCGTCGCGGGTCGAGGCGGTCGCCGAGGTGCTCGCCGAGCTCGGGACGACCGCCGCCTGGGTGGTGCATGGTGAGGGAGGCCTCGACGAGATCGCGCCGACGGGAGAGACCCGTGTCGCCGAGCTGGTCGACGGGCGGGTGCGCACCCGTACGGTGACGCCGGAGGACTTCGGCGTCGAGCCGGTGCCCCTCGAAGCCTTGGGTGGGGGGGACGCGCGGCGGAACGCCGAGATCGCGCGGGAGGTGCTCGACGGGGAACCCGGCCCGGCCCGCGTCGCGGTGTTGCTCAACGCCGGCGCGGCGCTCTGTGTCGCGGGCCTCGCATCGGAGCCGCGGGAAGGGGCTGCGAGAGCGGCGCAGGCGATCGATCGCGGGGACGCGCGCCGGACGTTGGAGCGGTGGATCGCCGCGACGCGCTCATGAGCGTGCTCGACCGGATCGTGGCGCGCACCCGGCGTGAGGTCGAGCGCCGTCGCGCGCACCGATGGAGCGCCCCCAAGCCTGTGGAACGTGCATGTGCCGCCGTCCGCGCGCTGCGCCGCCAGGGAGGGCCCCGGGTGATGGCCGAGGTGAAGTTCCGCAGCCCGAGCGCGGGCTGGATCCGTCGCCGCGCCCCGGGCGCTGCGACCTCTATCGCGCGGGCCTACGCGGACGCGGGGGCAGCGGCGGTGAGCGTGCTGGCGGACGCGCCGGCGTTCGGTGGCGGCGTCCTCGACGTGCGGCGGGTGGCCGCGGCGGTGGACGTGCCGGTTCTCTTCAAGGGATTCGTCGTCGACCCGCTTCAGGTCGAGGTGGCGGTGCGCGCCGGTGCGTCGATGGTGCTCCTGCTCGTCCGCGCCCTGGGGGCGTCGGAGCTCTCGATGCTCGTGGAGTGCTGCGAGGCTTTGGGGGTCGCTCCGCTGGTGGAAGCGGCGGACGAGGACGAACTCGATCGGGCGCTCGCCACCGGCGCCCCCATCGTTGGCGTGAACGCCCGCGACCTCCACACCTTCGAGGTCGACGAGGAGCGCGCGTGTCGTTGCCTCGCCGGCATTCCTCGCGATCGCATCGCCGTCTACATGAGTGGTGTACGCTCCGCCGCGGACCTTCGTCGCGTCGGGGAGGGGCGCCCCGACGCAGTGTTGATCGGTGAAGGGCTGATGCGTTGCGAGGATCCCGGACGAACCCTCGCGAGCTGGCTGGAGGAGACGAAGTGAAGCGCAAGACCGTGCTCGTGACAGGAGCGGCTGGGACCGTGGGTACCTACGTGGTCGCGCTCGCGGATGCCGCGGGGTACCGGGTGATCGCGACGGACCTCCGAGCCCACACGGTCCGCGAGCCGATCCGAGGCGAGGTGCGTGCCGCGGACCTGACGGACCCTGCGGCTTTGCCGGCGCTCGTCGAAGGGTGCGATGCCGTCATCCACACCGCGGCGCTCATGGACGTGGCGGCGGAGCCCGCGGCGCTCACGGCGGTCAACACGGACGCGGTGACGCGCCTGCACGCGGCGGCGAAGGAGGCGGGGTGCGAGCGCTTCGTGCATCTGAGCGGCGCCCGGCTTTATGCCTCGCAGGGTTCGGCTCCCCTCGGGGAAGACGCTCCGCTCGCGCCGCGGGGACCCTACGGGATGTCCAAGCACGCTGCCGAAGTGTACCTGCGGGGTCAGAGCGACGGGCCCGCCTGGACCATCTTGCGGGCGGCGCCGATCTACGGGCGCCGGGGCCGGCACTTCGCCGCATCGCTCCTCGCCGTGGGGCCGATCCTTCGGCTGACCATGCCGATCCTCCCGCGCTTCGAAGGGGGGCCGCTGGGAACCATGGTCCATGCGGAGGATGTCGCGCGGGCGCTGCTCTTCGTCTTGGAGCAGCAGGAGACCCACTTCCGTGTATTCAATGTCTCCGATGGGGACACGCTCTCCCTCGGCGAGCGCCTGTCCATCACCTTCGACGCTTATGGGCTGCGGACCGCCGCGGTGCCCAGCGGCTTCCGCGCCTACATTCGGGTCCTGGGCAGCGAGCGGCTCGACCGCGTCCTCGACCGCGCAGGCTTGATGGGTTGGAAGGCGGTGGTCGCTCGGCACGGGCTCAAGTCGGCGCTTCGCCCGAGGTTCGACCGCGAGGTGCTCGAGCTGGTCCACGAGGACCTCGTGGTCGACGCCTCGGCCCTCCGGGGCCTCGGCTTCACCCCTCGCTTTCCGCGCTTCGCCGCCGGCTGGGCGGAGGTCTTGCGCGTGTACCAGGCGGAGCGCTGGGTGCCTCGCTACGGGGGCTGAGGCGAGCGGGTGCGGCGCCAGGGGGCGGCTGCTAGCTCTCGGGGATGGACGCCTGGCGCCGAGAAGCGACGGCGGTCGCGCTGCAGGGGGCGTTGATCGCGCGCCGTTTGATCCCGCGGCGCCTGCGCCGACCGCCGGGCCCGGGCGTCGAGGCGCGGGGGTTGGTCGTTTTCGTCCATGGCCTGCTCGCTGCGGGGCCCGTCTTCGATCCGCTTCGCCGGCGGGTGGCCCGAGAGCTGGGGTTGGCCACCCTCGACATCACCTACGGACCCCACCGGCACCTCGAATCGGTCGCTGCCGAGCTCCAGGCTCGTATCGAGGAGGTCGCGGAACCGCACCAGCCGGTCGACCTGGTGGGTCATAGTCTCGGCGGGCTCATCGCGCGGTGGTACCTGCAGCAGCTCGGGGGGAGGGGCCGGCGGCTGGTCACGATCGCCACCCCCCACGCGGGTACGCCGGTCGCGCGCTGGGTGCCCGGGCCCATGGGCAGAGCTTTGCGTCCGGGGAGCCCGTGGCTGCGACGTCTTGGTGATTCGGTGGACATCCCGCACCTGGTCGTCGTGGCCGACGGCGACCGCTTGGTCCCTCCCCAGAGCGCGGCGGCGGTCCGCGATGCGCGGATCGAGCGTTTCCCGGGGCTGGGCCACAACGAGGTCCTCTACGACCCGCGTGTTCAGCAGACGGTGGTCGAGGCGCTTGCGGGCCGCTGAGTCCGCGGGAGGCGTACTCGGACCTCGGCACCGCCGCCGGGGGCGTCGCCGACCTCGATGCGGCCTTCGTGTCCGTCGACGATCTGCTTGACCAGGGCGAGGCCCAGGCCGATGCCGTGGTCGCGATTGCTGTAGAACATCTCGAAAAGGCGCTCGCGATCGGCGGCGGGGATCCCCGGTCCCTGGTCGCGCACGAGAATCGTGACTTGGTCGCGGTCGCCGTCGATCTCAACGGTGACGACTCCCCCCAGGGGCGATGCCTGGACGGCATTCTTCAGGAGGTTCCACAAGAGCTGCCGGAGTTGGTTGGGGTCGACCTCCGCGAGCACCGGCTCGCCGGCGCGTTGCAGCTCGATCGTCACGGACCCGAGGGTGCTGTCGGTGCGGGCCACGGCGGCGAGCTCCTCGGCGAGGGCGGCCACGTCGACCTCCGTAGGTCGCGGCCGGCTCGGGCGGCTCAGGTCGAGCATGGTTGTGACGAGCTCGTTGAGCCGGTCCACCTCTTTGAGGACGATTTGGATGAGGTGCTGATCCTCTGGGCCGAGCTGGGGCAGCTCGGAGAACATTTGCACCGACCCCGAGATGGAGCCCAGCGGGTTGCGGATTTCGTGGGCGAGGGCCGCGGCGAGGCGGCCCAGAGCGGCGAGGCGTTCGGCGCGCTCGGCCTGTTCGCGGAGCGCCCGGATCTCGGTCAGGTCCTGGAAGACGAGGAGAAAGCCGTCGCCGCCCCGCAGCGGTGTGCGCGTGAACCCGACGGGGAACTCTTCGCCGTCGGGCCTCCGCGCAATCGACTCGCCGCGGCCCTCCCCCGTCGCGCCGGGGATGAGGCGCTTGACATCGGTGCCGGCGAGCGTCTCAGGGCTGGCGCCGAGCATCGCCGCACCTGCAGGGTTGACGGTTCGCACCCGTCCGCTGGCGTCCGTGGTGAGAAGGCCCGCGTTCATCGAACGGACGATGTCCTCGTTGAGGCGGGCGAGCGCGGCGGCTTCGGCCTCGGCCTCGGCGAGGCGGCCTCCCGTCTGCGAGAGGCGGTCGGCGAGACTGCCGGCGAGGAGCGCGACGAGGCCCAAGCCCACACCGTTCGAGAGCAGAGCGTAGCCGAGCTCGGAGCGCGTCGGATCGTAGGCGTGAGGCCGCTGGTCCGGCGGATGCGGAATCAAGCCGCTCGTGACCGCGTAGGCCACGGCGAGGTAGCCCAGCAGCGCGAGCCCCGCGATGGTGCGGGAGGCGGCCGGGCCGAGGGTCATCGCCGCCGCCAGGATCGGGATGCCGTAGAGCACCGTGAAGGGGCTGCCGGCAGCACCCGAAAGATAGACCAGGAAGGTCGTGGACAGCAGATCCCAGCCCACCTGTGCGTAGGCGTTGGCCTTCAGGTGCTCACCGCCGAGGAGGGCGCCGGCGAAGAGCGCCGAGGCCGCGTAGATGGCGATGGTGAGCCCGATGAGGGCGGCGGGCGTGAAACCCGAGTAGCCCGCTGTGCGCGTGTCGACCGTCAGCAGGAGGGTCCCGCCGAGCAGCAGAGTGGCGACGAGTACGCGGCCGGCGACGAGCCACTGAAGGCGCCGCCGGAGCGCCGCCTGGCCGGGGCGCGGCCCAGGGCCTGGGGCTTCCATGGAGGCCGTTAGTTTGCCTGGACCTTACCGGCAATCTCGAAGATCGGCATGTACATGGCGATGAGGATGACGCCGACGATGCCGCCGATGAAGACCATCATCATCGGTTCGAGCAACGAGGTGAGGGCGGCGACGGCGACGTCCACCTCGTCTTCGTAGAAGTCGGCGATCTTGTTGAGCATGGTGTCCAAGGCGCCGGTCTGCTCGCCGACGCCGATCATCTGGACGACCATCGACGGGAACACCTTGGTCTCCATCAGAGGTTCGGCCATCGTCCGGCCTTCGCGGATGCGATCCGCCGTCTTCTGGATGGCTTCCTCGATGATCACGTTGCCGGAGGCCTGCCCCACGATGTTCATGGCGTCGAGGATGGGGACGCCCGAGCTGAGGAGGGTGCCCAAGGTGCGGGTGAAGCGCGCGACGGCGATCTTTCGGATGACCGGGCCGATCACGGGCATACCGAGGAAGAGCTTGTGCCAGAAACGCCGTCCGCTCTTGGTCCGGTAGTGGTAGGTGAGGGCGGTCACGAGGCCTGCGACGGCGAGGAAGATCCACAGAGCATTGCCCAGGAACCACTCGGAGGCGGCGATGACCATCTTCGTCAATCCGGGGAGGCTGTCCTCGCCGCCGAACTCGGCGAACATGTTCTGGAAGGCGGGGATGACCCAGGTGAGCATCACGATGATGACGACGATCGCCACGCACAACACGCCGATCGGATACACCATCGCGCCTTTGACCTGGCGCTTGAGCTTGACGCGCTTTTCGATGTAGACGGAAAGGCGCTGCAGGATGGTGTCGAGGATGCCGCCCATCTCGCCGGCGGCGACCAGGCTGACGTAGAGGTTGTCGAAGACCTTGGGGTGGCGCTTGAGCGCGTCCGAGAAGGTGCCGCCTCCCTCGACGTAGGCCTTGATGTCCTTTTGGATGGTGCGGAACTGTTTGTTGTCGCCTTGGCTCGAGAGGATCTCTAGACACTGCACGAGGGGCAGGCCCGCGTCGATCATCGTCGCGAACTGTCGGGTGAAGACCACCAGCTCCTTCTCGGAGACCGGTGAACCGAAGTTGATGTAAATCTCCTTCGGCTTCTTCTTTACCTTGACGGGGTTGAGCTGCTGGGCCCTGAGCCGAGATTGGACGAGCTCGGCCGTCTCGGCCTCCATCGTCCCTTTTCTCACCTCGCCGTTACGGCCTTTTGCTTCCCACGCCCACTCGGCCATGCGACCTCCAGGTGCGCTCGAACGCACCCCCTCGACAACGGCTCCATCCTAATGGATGGCAGTCCTGGCGGTCAAAGCCGGCGCAAACTTCCAGGGGTCCGGGACGGCGGGCTCATCTGCGATAGGGGTTGAAGATGAGGTCGTCGGCGGCGCTCATGGTGGGGGCGGCGCTCATGGTGGGGGCGGCGCTCATGGTGGGGGCGGCGCTCATGGTGGGGGCGGCGCTCGTCGGCTGCATGGCCGGCTCCGTGGTCGGCTCGTCGTGGCGGCGCGCGCGCTCCCCCCGGCGGCCTCGTCGGGGCCTGCGGCCTGTCCGATGCCTCGACGAACGATCGCTGGGTTCTTCGCTCCGTTCGGCTCGCTCTTCGGCGGCCTGAGCGGTCCCTGCGTTCGGCTCGGTGGGCCCCTCCTCACCGGTCTCGTCGGCGGCGGCTTCCTCCTGCGCCCCAGCGAGATCCGCGGCAGGCTCGCTCGCCATGGCCGGCGGTGGAGGTGGGTCTTGCGCGCCTCGAGCTTCGTCCGGCACCACCGTCGGCGCGGGCTGTGCCGTCGCCTCCTCGGGCGCGGGCTCCCGGCCCTCGAAGAGCACGGCGGCCGCCGCGCCCGCCAACAGCAGGGCCGCAGCCACCCCCCAGAACACGCCACGCCTCTTGGCTTCGTTCCGCCCTGACTCGGGCGCGGCCGTGAGGGTGACGGCGTCGGGGGCCGGCCGGTGTGGGACCGAGAGGTTGGAGCGGCTTCCGTCTCGGGGGATCGGCATCGCGGCCTCGCCGATCTCGGAGTGGCCGAGGCGTTCGATCGCCGCGCGCACCCGGGCCCGCTGCTCGTCGAGCTTCTCCCCGAGTCGGTCGCGCACCTCGCCCCCGACCTGCCGAGGGGTCGCGATCCCCGGACCGCTCATCGCCACCGCTTCGAGCGCCTCGGCGAATTCGTCCGCCGACTGGAAGCGAGCTTCCGGGTCACGGTCGAGGGCCTTGGTGAGCAGCTCGTCGAAAGGCGCGAGCTCGGGGTAGAACTCGGAAACCGACGGGATCGGTTCCTGAAGGATCTTGTTCAGCGTCGAGGCGTTGTTCTGACCGCGGAAGAGGCGCCGTCCGGTCAGGGATTCCCACAGGATGATGCCCATCGAGAACAAGTCCGAGCGCTGGTCGGCAAAGCCCGTCGAGGCCTGCTCCGGCGCCATGTAGGCCAGCTTGCCTTTGAACTGTCCGGCGCGGGTCGAGGTGAGGCGTTTCTCGGCCTTGGCGACGCCGAAGTCCGTGATGCGGCCGATGCCGTCCACGCCGACCATGATGTTGTGCGGCGAGACGTCGCGGTGGACGAGGTGCAGCGGCTCCCCCTGCTCATCGCACAGGCGGTGTGCCGCTCCAAGGCCCCCGAGAGCATCCAGGACCACGCGAACCGTGACGGGGATGTCCAAGCGCGCGCCGGCGCGGGCGGCGGCGGTGAGCAGCGCGCCGAGGTGGTCCCCCTCGATGTACTCCATCACGAGGAAGAAGCCGTCGCCTTCGGTGTCGCTGATGTCCAGTGTCGGTACGACGTTCGGGTGTCGGATCCGGGCAGCGAGGCGTGCCTCGTCCAAGAACATCGAGATGAACTCTTCTTCGTAGGCGAGGTGCGGGTGCAGCACCTTGATCGCCACGAGCCGCTCGAATCCTGCGACGCCGCGGGCGCGCGCCACGTACACGGCGGCCATCCCGCCGGAGGCGAGCTGTGTGAGCACTTCGTAACGGCCGAGCTGCCGGCCGGCCATGTTGCGGGCGAGGTCTTGCGCCGCGGCTGTCAAAACGAGCCCTCCAGCGCGAGGCCGGCTCCGGCCGGGCCCACGCCGAGGGAGGGGCGGAGGCGTCCGCGCGCTTCGGCTGAGTCCTCGCGGCCACCCCAGTCGGTGAAGATCGCTGCGAGCAGTGTGACGGTGGCCAGGCCCGCGGTCACACCGATGAGGGCGTTGGTTCGCTTCTCGGCTCGCTGTCCTTCGTCGAGGAGGGACGAGGCCCGCGGGAAGTCGAGCGCCCCCATGGTGCGCTCCTCACGGGCCGCCGTCTCGTAGTCGTCGTTGATCGCCAGGGTGTCGAGGCCCGACCAGATCAGCAGGGCCCCGGCGCCCGCGGTGAGCACGAGGGAGGTCACGAAGAGGGCGGGGCGAATGCCGCCGCGCTCGGGTTCGGTGGGGGGCACCGGGGTAGGACTGGGCTCCTCGTCCAAACCTTGGTCGTCTTCGGGCGGCGGGAGCGCCGGTCCCTCGGGCCGTTCGAAGCGGAGCGTGCGTTGCTCCCCGGCGCTGCCGGTCATCGTTTGGGTGCGCGTGCCGTTGTCGAAGACCGCGCCGACCGTCACTTCGCGGCCTGGCTCGACGAAGAATGCAGGGTGGGCCATCAGCGCCCCGTCGAGCTCCACGGTGCATTCGGCGTCGCAGGTGACCTCGACGTAGACGAAGCGCTCGCGGGCCTCGTCGACGACTTGCTGCGCCTCGTCGACTTCTGGGGCGTCGGGCCATTTGCCGATGAGCCGCAGCGCGAGGGTGCCGGCCCGGAGCTCGTTGCCGGCTCGCCGATGGGCGCGGATGGCCTGAAGCACCACCGGTGCGGCGGGGACCAAGTTGTTGGCCATCTCAAACCAGCGCGCGGCGGCGGGGTAGTCCCCCTCGAGGTAGGCGGCAGACCCGCGGTCGAAGGCATCGGCGGCTGCCTGACGATCACTCGCCGACTGCGCCGCGGCGGACGCAGTCAGGATGGTCGCCGCCGCGACGACCCCGAGCCTACTCAGGCGAGACATGAACCCAAATCCCCGAAACGAATCAGAAATAGAATGGCGCTTGCGCGACGTCGGCGTCAAGGCCGGCGGGGCCAGCAGCCCGCCTCAACACCTCTTCGTGCAGCTCGGGGCCGAGGACACCGTCCTCCGCGACGCATCGTGCTTTGAAATCCTCAAGATTCTCACGCCAGGCAGCATCCAGGGGCTCTCTCGCGACCGCGATCCATCCACGGGGGGGCGGACTGCTAGCGGCCGCGGGGCCGGCGTTGCCCGCCGCCGGCGTGGGATTGGTTCTCGATCATCTGCTGGAGCTCCGCCGGCTCGGGGGAGCGCCCGAGGGCCTCATCGAGGGCGATCACCCCTTGTCGGTAGAGCTTGTAGAGCGCCTGGTTCATCGTCTGCATGCCGCTTTGACCCTGGCCCGTCTGCATCAGGCCGTAGATCTGGTGGATCTTGTTCTCGCGGATGAGGTTTCGGATGGCGTAGTTCGGGATCATCACCTCCGCGGCCATGGCGCGCCCGGGGCCGTCGGCCCGAGGCAGCAGCATCTGGGTGACGACCGCCTGCAGAACAAAGCTGAGCTGGGCGCGGATCTGCGGCTGTTGATGGGGCGGGAACACATCGATGACGCGGTTGATCGACTGGACGGCGCTGTTCGTGTGGAGCGTGGCGAAGACCAGGTGCCCCGTCTCGGAGATGGTCATGGCGGCCTCGATGGTCTCGAGGTCGCGCATCTCCCCGACGAGGACGACGTCGGGGTCCTGTCGAAGCACGTACTTGAGCGCGCCCTTGAACGAGGCCGTGTCGGCGCCGACCTCCCGTTGGTTGACGACGCAGAGCTTGTTCATGTGGAGGTACTCGATCGGGTCCTCCACGGTCATGATGTGCTGGCGCCGTTCGGAGTTGATCCGGTCGATCATCGCCGCAAGCGTTGTCGACTTACCGGAGCCGGTGGGACCGGTGACGAGCACGAGCCCACGGGGGAGGGTGCAGAGGTCGCGCACGACGGGAGGCACGTTCAGCTCCTCGAGTGTCCGGATCTTGAAGGGGATGGCGCGAAACGCGCCGGCGACGGCGCCGCGCTGCATGAACACGTTGGCGCGGAAGCGGGACAGCCCCTTGACACCGAAGCTGAAGTCGAGCTCGTTGTGCTTTTCGAACTTGATCTTCTGCTCCTCGGTCATGACCTCGTAGCAGAGATACTTCGTCTCGACGGGGCCGAGGGGAGGGGTCCGTAGCTGCACGAGGGAGCCGTCGATGCGCAGCTGAGGTGGCGTTCCGGTGGTGACGTGGAGGTCGGACGCACCTCGCTGAATCATCACCTGGAGGAGCTGCCGAAGGCTGATACGAGGGCGTTCGTCCTGGTGCATGGAGCGAGGATACACCGGGCGCGGCCACGCTCAGATCTCGATCTTCGTCCACAGGCCGCGTCGCATCCATTCCTTGCGCCGGTCCGATCGGGTGACCAGCCGCGCCGTCGACCAGGCCGTGAGGAACGCGCCTTCGTCGCCGAGACCGGGCGCCACGTGCGGGGAGCAGAGGAGCAGCCGGCGGATCGGGGTGCGAATGGGGAATGCGAAGACCCCGAGGGTGCCGCGGACCGGGTAGCCGTAGAGCGCCTCCATCGTCGCGGGGCCCCGCGACCAAGGCTCGTCGGGGGCGATGATCGTCCCGGCGCGGAGATCGTGCACTTCGACACCGTCGTGCGGCGAGTCCACCAGGTGGATGTGTCGATCGATGAAGGGCGCGAGCTCACCCAAGGCCGCAAGCAGTCGCTGCCGCATGCTCGCCACGTACCCGGGGATTTCCTCGACGCCGCGGCGCGGGAGGAGTGCCTCGAGGGTCATCGTCCTCAGGCCGTCCGGCCCTTGCGGTGCGATGTCGACGCGCAGGGCGGAGTCGCTGCCGGCGGAGAGACGCCCCGGGTCGCGCACGTAGAAGACGTCGCGGGCCATGCCTTCGGGGACACCTTCGGCGTCGACGAGCACGTTGAGCGTGTAGCGAAACCAGCGCGGTGTGGGCTCCCCGAGGCGCTCGAAGAGGTCGGCGAGGGCACCGCGCTCGGGGAGCAGGCGGAGGAGCGAGTCCAGCTCGCGGGCGTGGGCGACGAAGCTGCATCCCACCTCTTCGCCGGAGCCCGCCAAGCGCAGCCCCACGACGGCGCCGCGCCGGACGAGGAGTCTGTCGGCGCTCTCTCGGGGGCGGACCTCGCCGCTGTAGGTGGCGATCCGGTCCAGGAGAGCCTGGTGCAGCCATCCGGCACCCCCGTCGAGCTTCACGGCGTGACACCAGGCCCAGTAGAGGCGGGTGAGCGCGAGGGGCACCGGGGGGTCGGCGGTCATCCCTGAGGAGAAAAGGGCCGGCGCTGTCACGACGGTGCGAAAGGGGTGAGCCTCCGGGAACTCCTCGAAGGGGTCGAGGGCGCTGCCGTCGCGTCCGAAAGGTTGATGGGCGGTAGCGCGCGCGACCTCGCGACGTTCCAAGAAGGTCTCCGGTGGCCAGAGGAGGTCGCGCTCGAAGGCCCGGTCGAGGGCGGCCGCGTGGCGTTCGCAGGCGCGTCCGAAGTCCTCGACGGCTCGCTTGACCGTCGGGAACTCGCGCGCGATCTCGCGCTGGAGGGCGTCCGGTTCGAGGGCGAACTCAAAGCGGTGCCCCGGCAAGACGACCTGGAAGGCAGGATCGATGGCTACGCTTCGCCGGCGGAAGGATGGATGCAGCGCGAGCTCCGAGAGGGTGCGCCTTGCGACAGGGCTGTGGGTCGCCAGGAACGAGTGCGCGCGCCGTGGCCACAGGCGGCCCGCGGCTCGGTAGGTCGGAGGTTGCGCGCCCTGCCCCAAGACCAGGACACGGAAGCCGCGCCGAGCCAGCAGTGCGGCGGCGAGGAGCGCCTCGAAGCCCGTGCCGAGGAAGACGACATCGTAGAAGCGGCGCGTCACTCGAGCTCCGGCGCGAAGAGCGGGCGGTCCGGGTAGGAGGCGTCGAGCCAGGTTCCGGACGGGAGGGCCAGCGTGCCCGAGGCCACGGCTCCCACGACCGCCGGAAGCAGGCGATGCTCGGCTCGCCGGATGCGCTCGTGGAGCGTAGCGACGTCGTCGTCCGCGGCTACGGGCACTGCCGCCTGCGCGAGGATGGGGCCGGTGTCGACGCCTTCGTCGACCAGGTGAACCGTGCAGCCCGTGATCGCGACGCCGGCGGCGAGGGCCTGCTCGGGGGCGCGCGCGCCAGGAAACGCCGGCAGCAGCGACGGGTGCACGTTGAGGATGCGGCGCCGAAAGCGCCCGACGAACGAGGGCGCAAGGACACGCATGAAGCCCGCGAGGACGACGAGGTCAGGGGCGTATGCCTGCACGGCGTCGGCGAGCTCCGCGCTCCAGGCGTCGCGATCGCCCCGGCGGAACGGGACTGTCGCGGTGGCAATGCCGCGATCGGCGGCACGCTCGAGGGCGGGCGCTGGGCGATCGGCCAGGACGGCGACGACCGTGGCGGCGCAGCGGCCGGCGTCGATGGCGTCGAGAAGGGCGGCGAGGTTGCTCCCGCGGCCGGAGACGAGCACCACCAAGCGGGTCATGGCGCGTACCGGACCCGGGCCTCGCCCTGCGCGTCGCTTCGCTCGATGCGTCCCACGTAGAAGACACGCTCGCCGGTCGCAGCGGCCGCCTCGCGTACCTGCGCGACGGCGTCGGGGGCGACGACGAGGGCGAAGCCGACGCCGAGGTTGAAGGTGCGCCGCAGCTCGGCTTCCTCGATGGGCGCGGCGTCCCGCAGGAGCCGGAAGATGGGAGGCTCGGGCCAGCGTCCGTCGACAAAGGCCCCGAGACCTGCGGGGAGGACGCGCGGGAGGTTGCCGACGAGGCCACCGCCGGTGACGTGGCAGAGCGCGTGGACTCCGCCGGCGGCGAGCGCGGCGAGCGCGGCTTTCACGTAGATGCGTGTCGGCGTCAACAGGGCGTCCCCGAGGGGGGTGTCGAGTCCTGGGGGCGTGCTGCGGAGGTCGAGGCCGGCGTGGTCGAGGAGCGCCTGCCGGGCCAAGGAATAGCCGTTGGAGTGCAGGCCGGAGGACGCGAGCCCCAAGACCACGTCGCCCTCGTCCACGGCGGCGCCGTCGAGGATTGCGGAACGGTCCACGACGCCCACGGCGAACCCCGCGAGGTCGTACTCGCCCGCCGCGTAGAAGCCGGGCAGCTCGGCGGTCTCGCCGCCGAGGAGCGCGCAGGACGCCTGGCGGCACCCTTCGGCGATGCCCTCGACGACGGCGCTGGCTTGCTCGACGTCGAGGGCTCCGGTGGCGAAGTAGTCCAGGAAGAAAAGCGGCGTGGCGCCCACGGTGACGATGTCGTTGACGCACATCGCCACCAGGTCGACTCCGACGGTGCGGTGTTGGTCGAGGGCGAAGGCGAGCTTTAGCTTCGTACCGACGCCGTCGGTGCCGGCGACCAAAACGGGCTCTTGCATGCCGCCCGGGAGCGCGCAGAGGCCCGCGAAGCCGCCTACGCCTCCGAGGACGAAGGGGGTGCGCGTGGACGCGGCGAGAGGCCGGATGCGGTCGACGAGCCGTTCGCCCGCGTCGATGTCCACTCCCGCTCGTTTGTAGGTCAGGCCCTCGTCGCCGCTCATCGCCGCGCGAAGCTACCGGCCCGCGGGCTAGGGGGCAAACCCACCTCGGTGCGCCCGGCGCCGCCGCCTCTGCCGGTCGTCAGTAGGGGTTGGCGGTGGTGAAGCCCGCCGACATGCGCGTGGCTCTCATGGTGGGTCGCATCCTGGGCTGCGGGCGGCGGGTGCCGGAGCGCATCGAGGGGCGGCTCGTCATCGAGGGGCGGCTCGTCATCGAGGGGCGGCTCGTCATCGTCGAGGCGACCCGCGAGGGCGTGGAGCGCGCCGGCGCGGGCTCCATTGCGACCGGCGGTGGAGGCAGCGGTTCGAGCTCCACCACCTCCGACCAGGCCTCGGAGTACACCAGGCGGACCTCCCGAGCACGGTAACCTTCGGCACTCGCCCGCAGCACGTGGGCGCTCCCATCGGCGACCACCTCCCGGAACAGCGGGTTGCCCACTCGGACGCCGTCGAGCTCGAGGCGTGCGCCGATCGGGACGGTGCGCGCCTGAATGCGGATCGTGGGAGGCGGTGCGGCCTCTTGCGCGGGCTCCGTTGCCGGATCGGGCGTCTCCGAGGGGTGAGCCGCGGCGAGTTCTTCGGGCGTGGCGGGTTCGGCCCGCCTCTGGGGCTCCGCGGGCGCTTCGCGCGGGGGCTCCTCCCTGCTGTCGTCCCTCTCCTCGGCCACTGACGAGACGGCGGCTTCGGCGGGAGGCGGGCTGTCGCCGGTCACGAAGCTGACGACCACCCCAACGATGGCCACGAGGAAGACGGCGGCGACGGCGACGATCTTCTTCGTCGAGTTGGCCGCACCGGGGAGCGTGGTGGGCTCGTCCTCGGCGACGGCGACCACGGGGCCGTGCTCGCCGCTCTCCGGGAGTGCCGCGGGGTCGTCGCTCTCCTCGTCGCCGCCCGGGTCGGGAGCCGCCGCCGGCTCCGGGGGCGCCCACGAGGTGGCGTCACCCCAGCTGGGCCGAAAGGCTTCGGCGAAGCTCTCGGCCTCGACCGCGCTGAGCCTGCCGGCGGACCAGTCGCGATCGTCGTCCTCCTGGGGCACGGAATTCGCCTTCGCATCCGAGACGGTGCCGGTGCCGGCGGCGTCTTTCGATGCGCCGTTGGCGTTGGCGGTGCCCTCTGAAGCGGCGTCGGTCGTGGCGCGCTCCGGCGCGTTCTCCGAGGCGTTGGCGGGCGCAGACTCGGACGCATCCGCGGCGGCCTCTGGGGAGGGCGTCTCGCCCTTGGTCTCACTTGGCGCCGGCTGCTCCATGATGCGGCGCCAGGTTAACACCCTCCTTGGCACGGGACCAGGAGCGTGGGGGCTCCCCCGACGACGCCGTCAGGGCCACGCACCCCCTCGGGTTGCGTTCGCGCGAGCAGTCCGTTGAAGTACGGGCCGTGATGGATCGCGGTCGCGAGGATGCCCCCGCGCGGTGATGCCGCCGGGCGAGGATGTCGGCAGAGTTTTCAAGGCGCGGTGCGCCCGACAGGGGCGTGTTTTCCATGAGGCGCGCGGAAAGGCGACGAACGCCGGTCGCTGGTCCGTGGGGGGCGCCGTGACGAGGGCAGGGGGTCCGAGGATCACGGGAAGCCGCCGGTGGAGGTTTGCCGGGGCTTTGGGGGTTCTCCTGCTCGCCTGCGGGGCTGGCGGAGAGGAGCGGACCGAGCGGACCCGGTTCGAGGAGGACGCCCTCGCAGCCCGCGGCAGCCCCGCGGGGATCGCTGCGGCGGAGCGCTGGGCTCGGGAGGCGGAGCGAACCGGAGACGGATTGGGCGCCCTGCAGGCGAGGCAGCTCCTCGAAGAGGCCGCCGACGACCCGGAGCTCGGGTGCGCGGCGAAGATCAGCCTGGCGCGCCTCCAGCCTTCCCCCCGGGAGCGCTACCTGGCCGCCTACCGAGCGTCACGGCAGGGCTGCGCGGATGCCCGCGAGCTGCTGAGGGAGCTCGCCGACCAGCGGCCTCCGGCCGGGGACCTCGCCGCGATCGACCGCGCGCTCGGGCTGACCGCCGCGTCGAGCTGTCGCCTGCTGCGGCTCGCGACCTTCGGAGCCGGAAGCTCCGGGGTGCGCGCGGTGGCCTATCTCGAAGGCGACTGCCCGATGGAGGCGCCGGCGCAGCGAGGTGCGCGCTTCGAGGCGCGTATCGAGGGGCTCGAGGCCGATCCGAGTGTTCCGCGCTCCTTCGAGGTCGGGGAGGGCGGCTTGCGTCGCCTTTCGTGGTCCGCCGAGGGCATCGAGGCCGAGCTGGCGGAGGGCGCGCAGGCGCACGCCTACCAGCTCCCGGATCGGCTCATCGTGGACGTGGCCACCGAGCGCTCCCTCGACGAGGCGGCGGCCGATCGGCGGCAGGTCGTCGTGATCGATCCGGGACACGGCGGGGTCGAGCACGGGGCTCTCTTCGAGGGTCTCGAGGAGGCGGACCTGGTGCTCGACATCGCCCTTCGGATCGAGCGCATTCTGCGGCGGCGCCTCCCCGCTAGCCGTGTGGTGCTCACTCGCCGCCGCGACGAGGTCGTGAGCCTCGAGCAACGTACCGCTCTGGCCAACGCGGTGGATGCCGACGTCTTCGTTTCGATTCACCTCAACGCGGCCGACGAGCCCGTAGCCAAGGGAGGCGTCACGACCTTCGTGCTCGACGCCTCCGACGACGCGCAGGCGGTCCGCCTGGCGGCGCGCGAGAACGGTACACGGCCCGCGCAGGTCACGGGGATTCAGCGGCTCATCGCGCGGCTACACCGCCGAGAGCAGGTGCCCCGTTCGCGCCGGCTCGCCACCCTCATCCACGAAGAGACCCTGGCGGCGGGGCGGCGGGAGTACCCGGGGCTGGCCGACCGAGGGGTCCGCAGCGCCCTCTTCTATGTGCTCGTCGGCGCCCGCATGCCGGCGGTCCTCCTGGAGGCATCGTTCTTGACGAAGCCCGAGGACGCGGCGGCGCTTCGACGCTCTGCGTACCGCGAGGCTCTGGCGGCAGGGGTGGCTCAGGGCGTCGTGCGCTACGTCGCCGAGCCGGCGGATCCTCCCGCACTCCTCGATGCACCCTGAGGTCGACGCTTGCGGGCCCCGGGCCCGGCGCTCATAGTCTGGCCGCCGTGCAGGAGGCGTCGCACATCGACCTGCGAGGGCTGGCTCCAGGCCTCTCTGCCACCTGCGCAGACTACCTCGCGAGCTATCGCGGGAGCTTCGAGGCCGCGGTGCGTCGCGGTGAGCCGGGGGTTGCGACCTCGCGGCGTTTCGCCAGCGTTCTCGACGGGCTGCTCAGCGCGCTCTTCTGCGCGGCGAACGCGGCGGCCGGCACAGGCCGGGGAGGCCGAGTTGCGCTCGTCGGCGTCGGCGGTTACGGCCGCGGCATCGTCGGGCTCCACAGCGACGTGGACCTGCTCTTTCTTTGCGACGACCCCAGCGACGAGCGGGTGCGTCGCGTCGCCGAGGGGCTGCTCTATCCCCTGTGGGATCTCGGCGTCGACATCGGGCACGTCGTGCGGGGGGTCGACGAGACTTTGCGGTTGGCACGGGAGGACCTGCGGACGACCACCACGCTCCTCGATTTTCGAAGGGTCGCCGGGGACGAGTCGATCGTCGCCGACCTCCAACGCGGGGCGCGCGTGCAGGTCTTCGATCCGCACCTGCGCGCCTTCCTCGACATGCTCGAGCGCGACACCGAGGAGCGGCATGAGCGCTTCGGTGACTCGCTCTACTTGCTCGAGCCCGAGGTGAAGTTGGGGCGCGGTGGGCTGCGGGATCTCGACGTGGCGGCATGGGCGGCGCGGGCTCGTTGGGGGGTGCGGGGGGGCGACCCTTTCGTCCGCACCGGGGCGCTGCTGCGCCGGGAGCACGAGGACCTCGAGACCGCTCGCGAGTTCCTCTGGCGCGTCCGCAACTACCTCCACCTGAAAGCGCGTCGCCCCCAAGATCGGCTGACCTTCGCGGACCAGGAGGAGATCGCCGTCGAGCTAGGTTTCGTCGACGGCATCGTCTTGGCCGTCGAGCAGTTCATGCAGGCGTACTACCGCCACGCCCGCGTCGTGGCGCAGACCGCTGAGCGCCTGCTCGATCGTGCGCGCCCGCCGCGGCGCCGTGGCCCGGCGACGCAGCACGACCTCGGCGATGGAACGGCGATCTTCGACGAGCGGGTCACCTTTGTCAGCTGCGAGCGCCTGGCAGCTGAGCCAAGCCTCGCGTTGCGTCTCTACCGGAAGGTGCTGACCACCCAACGAGCACCGTATCCCTATGCACGGGACGCGGTCGTGCGGGCCGCGATCGATGAGCCCTGGCGCGAGCGGCTTCGCTCCTCGGAGGAGGCGCAGCGGCTCTTCCTCGATCTCTTGTGCACGGCCCGGTCGGCGCCGGTACGCCGCGGCTCGTTGCTCGACGAACTGCACGAAGTCGGTCTGACTGTGGCGATGGTCCCCGAACTGGAGCCGCTTTTGGGGCGCGTCCATCACGACGTCTACCACGTCTACACCGTAGACGTTCACGTGGTGCGCTCCGTCGACCGTCTGCGCGAGTTGTTCTCGGGTCGGAGAGTGCGCGAGCTGCCGCACGCCAGCCGCCTCGCCGCCGAGGCGCCGAGGCGCCAACCTCTCTTCCTGGCAACCTTTCTTCACGCCCTGGGGAAGGTGCACGGGGGCGACCGCCCTGAGCGTGGAGCAGCGATGGCGCGCCCCGTCGCCGAACGTCTTGGCCTCTCGCGGCTCGATGCGGACCATGTCGCCTGGCTCATTGCTGAGCAGAAGAGCCTCTACCACTGGGCGACGCGCCGCGATACGAGCGACCCGGAGGTGCTCCAGGAGCTGGCGCAGCGTGTCGAGTCGCCCGACCGTCTGCGCGATCTCTATCTGCTTACGGTCGCGACCCTCTCGACGACCAACCCGACGGCGCTCACCGCATGGAAGGCCCGGATGCTCGAGGATCTCTACGTCGGGCTGCTCGCCACACTCGAAGACGGTGGGGCGGGGAGCGCGGGGCGGGCGCGCCGCATCCGCGAGGAGGTTCGGGTGGGGTTCGTGGGCGACAAAGGACGGGCGGACCTCGAAGAGTTCCTCGAGCGGGTGCCCGAGCGCTACCTTCTGGCCAACCCGGTCGACGTGGTCCGGCGGCATGCGCGCATCTACCGCGATGCGGATGCGCCGTTGACGCTCTGCGCCGGGCCGGCCCCGAGCGAGGAGCTCATGGAACTGGTGGTCCTGACCGCGGATCGGCCGGGGCTCCTCGCCGATGTCGCGGCGGCGTTCGCGGCCAACCGTGTGGGGGTCGTCGACGCTCAGATCTATACCCTCGGGGACCAGGCGTTCGACGTGTTCTTGCTGCGCCGGGAGGGGCGCGCGGCGCGGGGTTCGACGGAACGCTCCCCGGCCCCCGATCCAGCGGCGTTGGAGCGTTTGGAGGCCGATCTGCGGGCCCGCCTCGCTGGGGAGGTGAGCGTCGAGGAGCTGCTGGCGCGCGCCCCAAGGGGGCCCTCGTGGGCTCGTCGTCACAGCCCCGAGGTGCCGACGGAGGTTTCCGTGGACAACGAAGCCTCGCCGCGATTTACGGTAGTCGACGTGTTCACCCGCGACCGCGTGGGCGTGCTGCAGGTCATCGCTCAGACGCTTCATGAGCAGGGCCTGACGATCGCCCTGTCGAAGGTGAACACGGAGGGGGAGCGCGTGGCCGATGTGTTCTATGTTCAAGACGCCGACGGGGGGAAGGTGCGGGACCCAGAGCGGTTGAAGACGCTCCAAGAGGCCCTATGCGCCCGCCTTGGGCGGCTGCCTGTGGAGCGCTCGTGAGGGCGATCGGCCTCGTCGCGGCGTTGGCGCTGCTCGGGTGCCCGCGGCAGGGCCCCTCGGGCGAGCCTCGCTCCGCTGCTGACGAAGACATCACCTTCCCCGAGGAGGCCGAGGCTGCGCCCCGCCATCCGGCCAGCGAGACCGTCGCTCGAGGCGAGGCGGCTCTGGCGGGCGGGGATCTGCCGGCGGCCGAGCGCCTGTTTCGGCAGGCCGTGCGCGAGGCCCCTGCGGACCCGCGCGCTCAGCTCGATCTCGGTCTGGTCCTCGAGCTGAGGGACGACGACGAGGGCGCCGAGGCGGCCTACCGTGCGGCTCTCGCAGCCGATCCGGAGTTCCCGCAGGCGCTCAACAACCTGGGCCTTCTGCTCCGCGACCGGGGGCGGGCTTCGGAGGCCGTCCCACTGCTTCGCCGCGCCGTGGCCATCGCACCGAACCTGGGGGAAGGCTGGCTCAACCTGGCGATGGCCCTCGAGGAAACCGGCGACGACACTGGCGCCCGCGAGGCCTACGCGCGGGCCGTGCGGCTGCGATCCGACGACGGTATCGCGCGGGCCAACTTCGGCCAGCTCCTGCTGCGCCTCGGCGAGAACGACCGGGCGGCGCTGGAGCTGCGGCGGGCTCTCTCCCTAGCGCGGGACGACCCGGCGGCGCTCCAGGCCATTGGCAACGGGTTGCGGCGCGCGGGGCAGGCGCAGGCCGCAGTCCGCGCCCTTACGCTGGCGATCGAAGCCCGCGGCGAACCGACGCCGGCGCTCCTGAGCGAGCTGGCGCTGGCTCGACTGGCGAGCGGCGACCGGGTCTCCGCCAGGGCTGCTCTCGAGCAAGCCCTCAGTCTCGACGAGCGCTACGCCACGGCGCATACGCTCCTTGGTAGTGTGCTCGCAGCGGAGGGCGACTACCGGGCGGCGGTACGCCACTTCGAGCGCTACCTTGCCCTCGAGCCCGACGGCCCGCAGGCCGAGAGCACTCGCCGGAAGTTGGAGATGGCGCGGCGCGCAGCGCGCTGACCCTCGCCTCAGTTCGAAGCTTCCTCGCCGCCGCTCGTCTCCGCGACGATCGACTCCAGCCCCCACCGGAAGGGCACACGGTTGATGCTGAAGGCCACGCGCTCGCTCGTGGTCGTCACACGCCCCTGGTTGGGGAAGCAGACGACGCCGCCGCCGACGGCCTGGTAGAAGGTCGCTGGGACGTAGCGCGTCTCGTAGCGGGGGCGCTCTTCCCAGCGGTTGCACTGCCCTGAGTTCGAATCGCGGTTGACGCACTCGGTCACGGTGCCGGCCTGGTACTGCTGGGGGACCGTACCCTGATACGTCGAGATCTCGGGCTGGCGGACCTCCATGACCTGCGCGTCACGGTACCAGTGACCATCGGCCTGCATCGCCAGGGCCTGGCTGGCGAGCGAGGCGTCCGGCGGCGTGTTCGCCTGTCGCAGCGAGAACGTGACATCGAAGCAGACGCGGTCCGGGTCGAGGGTCACCAGGGTGGCCTGCCATCCGTCGCGCCGTTCGATGGTGTTCGGCTGGTCGACGACCCCGGCCTGGAGCGGGTTACGGATGATCACGTCCATGCGCTTCGAACAACCGATCGAGGCGAGGGACATCAAGAGGAGCAGGCAAGGAAAGGTTTTCGACATGGGGATTCTCCGGCCTCGAGTAGTACGTACGCTGTGCCGTGGGACGATCTTGCCGGGGAGCGTATTCGACGGTTCGGGTTCGGTCAGGGTGGCGGTGGCGGCCGGTGGCGCAGTCCCACCAGGAAGATCTCGTAGGATTCGCCTCGGACCGCTTCGGGGCGAAGGATACGCACTTTGCCGAAGAGCAGGCGCATGGCGGCGCGCGCCTCGTCGAGCTCGGGCCCTTGGAAGAGCTTGGCGACGAAGGAGCCGCCGGGGGCGAGGGTCTGCCGCGCGATGTCGAGGGCCGTCATGACCAGCTCGTAGCTGCGGTACTGGTCGGCGGCGCGCTGCCCCGAGGTCTTGGGAGCCATGTCGCTGAGGACGACATCGAAGGGGCCGCCGAGGGCGCCGATGTCGCGGGCGTCGCCCTGGCGGATCTCGACGTTCGGCGGCGGCGCGATCTGGAGCTCCTGGAGGTCGATCGCCAGGACGTGGCCGCCGGGGCCCACGCGCTCCGCGGCGTAGAGGGTCCAAGACCCCGGGGCGGCTCCGAGGTCGAGCACCCGCTGGCCGCGGCGGAGGAGCTGGGTTCGGCGGTCGATCTCCTGTAGCTTGTAAACGGAACGCGCCGGGAAGCCCTCCCGGCGCGCTCGTTTGCCGAAGCGGTCCTGGCGGCGCCGTCCCACGCGCCCGCCCGCGGCTCAGGCCGAGGCCTGCTTCTTCTTGGCCGCGCTGCGCAGCAACACCACCGAGCCACGGGCGCCCGGCACGCTCCCCTGCAGGAGGAGGAGCCCCTCGTCGGCCATGACCTTGGCGACCTTCAGGTTGAGCACGGTGACGGTCTTGTTGCCGTGCTGGCCAGCCATCTTCTTGCCTTTGAAGACGCGGCCTGGGGTCATGTTCATGCCGATGGAGCCGCCATGGCGCTGGTACTCGTGGGCACCGTGGGTGGCTTTGTAGCCCGCGAAGTTGTGGCGCTTCATGACGCCGGTGTAGCCGCGGCCCTTGCTGGTGCCCTGGACGTCCACGAACATCCCATCCCGGAAGACCTCCGGGGCCGAGAGCTTTTGTCCGACCTCGTACTTCTCCACGACTTCCGGCGGGAGCCGCAGCTCGCGCACGACCTCGGGCACCTCGATGCCGAGCTTGGCGTAGAGGCCCGCTTCGGGCTTGCGGACCGACTTGGCGCGCTTGGCGCCGAAGCCGATGCGCAGGGCGCTGTAGCCGTGCTTTTCGGGGGTGCGCTTGCCGACGACGACGCAGGGGCCGACCTCGACCACGGTGACGCGCTGCACTTCGCCGTCATCCGTGAAAATCTGAGTGTTACCAAGCTTTTTGCCAAGCAGGCCGAGATTCGTGTTCATGGTGTCTCTCCACGGCCCGATCAGCACGGGCGGAGGGGTGCGTAGGTTAGGGGAGAGCCGTCGTCGGTCAAGGCGAATTTGGGCGCTTCGGAGGCGCGCTTTCGGGCGGGGAAAGGCGGAAGACGCGGCAGGCGTTCAGGGTCGTCGTCCACCGGAGCTCATCCGGGTCGTCGCCGCGGAGCGCTGCCACGAAGTCGGCGGTATGCGCTACGAAGCTCGGCTCGTTGCGCCGGCCCCGTTTGGGGATCGGCGCCAGATAGGGGGCGTCGGTCTCGACGAGGAGGGCGTCGGCGGGCTGGGCCTTGGCCGCCGCCTGAATGGCCTCGGCCTTCTTGAAGGTGACGATCCCGCTGAAGCTCGAGACGAAGCCGAGATCGAGAGCGGCGGCGGCGAAGGCCGGCGTCTCGCTGAAGCAGTGAATGATGCCGCCGACCTCTGCGGCGCGCTCCTCGCGGAGGATGCGCAAGGTGTCCTCAGCGGCGTCGCGGGTGTGGACCACGATGGGTTTGCGGACCTGCCGCGCGAGGGCGATCTGCCGCCGGAAGACCTCTTGTTGCTCTTGTCGGGGGCTGTGGTCGTAGTAGTAGTCCAGCCCCATCTCGCCGATGGCGACGACTTCGGGCTCCCTCGCGATACGCTCGACGGCCTCGAACAGACCCGGCTCGGCCGCGACCGCTGCGGCGTCGTGCGGGTGGACGCCGATGGTGGTGACGATCCAGTCGGCATGCGCGCGGGCGATGTTCAGGGCGCTCTCGACGCTGGCCAGTTCGCGGGCACAGCCGATGGTCGCCATGCGCCAGACGCCCGCCTCGTGAGCTCGGGCCAGCACGTCGTCGAGGTCGTCGCACAGTCGCCCGTGGTCGAGGTGGCAGTGGGTGTCGAAGAGGGGGGTCATGCGGCGGCTCCGCGGGGCGGTGGTTCGAGGTCCCCGAAGCGACGCCGCAGCTCTTCCAGGGCGGATCGGGCGTGGGCATCCACCGTGGCCAGTCGCCGGAGGGCGTCGGCGAGGACCCGAGGGTCGGTGCCTCGGAGGCGGCGGGTCAGCCGCGCGAGGGTGGGGACGAGGCGCGCGAGGCGCAGCTCTCCGGCGGCGCTGACGGCGTAGTCTCGCCCGTCGGCGCGCCACGCCCGCAGCACGGCCTCCAAGGCCGCCTCCCCGCGCTCGTCGCCGCGCTGCGCGAGGGCCTTGCCGGCGGCGGCGCGAACGAGCAGGGGCGTGAAGAAGCCGTCGGCGAGGGCAGCGAGCGCGGCGAGGCCACGGTCCGTTGCGACGGGGCCAAGGGCCGTGGCCGCCTCCAGGGCGAACCCGCGGTCGCGCAGGCCGCCGATGAGGACGGGTTCGGACCGGGCGTCGCCGAGCGCAGCGAGGGCCAGGGCGGCGGACCGGGCGAGCTTCCTTCGGGTCAAGGCCTCCGCAAGGGCGTCCGCTGCCGCGTAGGCTTCGAGGTCGCCCAGGGCGAGGATCGCGGCGCGGGCGACCTGGGGTTCGGGGTCGTCGATGAGCGCGGGCAGCCGCTGGGCGGCGACCTCGGGGCGGCGCTCGCTGAGCCCGCGGACTGCCTGGAAGCGCATCTCGGGGCGGGCGTCGGCGAGCAGTCCGTCCAGCCAAGCAGGCTCCGGGTCGAGGGTCGCCGCGGCGCGGACGGCCGCTTGCCGGACGGCGAGGTGGGCGTCGTCGAAGCGGGCGCGAAGGAGCTCCAGGTCGTCCGGCGTCCCAATTCGCGCCAGCCCGTCGATGGCGAGCTCGCGGATGGGGCCCAGGCGATCGTCCACCAGACGCCTCAGGGCTGTGCGAGCTCGCTCTTCTTGCCCCGGCGGGCAGTCCGCGAGGCGCTCGGCGGCCGCGGCCCGGAAGCGATCGGTCGCGCTGCTGGAGTCACGCAGCGCCGCGTCGAAGGTCGGCGGCAGCGGCGGCAGGAACATGGGCGAGGGGTAGCACCTGGGGGGGCCGGGTGCGACCTCCAAGCTCGGGCGCTCAGGAGACCCGGGTGCCCGGGGCGATCGCCTTGTCCAGACTCAGGACGGACAGGCCGTGCTCCGTGTCGCTGGCGGCCAGGACCATCCCCTCCGAGGTCAGGCCCATGATCTTTCTGGGCGCGAGGTTCGCGACGACCACGACCCGTTGGCCTACGAGCGCCTCCGGGGCGTAGTGTGGCCGGATCCCCGCGAGGATCTGTCGCGGCCCGGGCTCCCCGAGGTCGACGCTGAGCTTGACGAGCTTGTCGCTCTTGGGCACCGCCTCGGCCGCGAGGATCAGCCCGACCTTCAGCTCCACGTCCAGGAAGCGGTCGAAGGGGATCGTGCCCTCCTTCGGCGGCTCGTTCGTCGACTTCTGCTTCGACTTCTTGGCCGGGGCCCCTGGAGCGGCTGCGCCGGCCGTCCCAACCCCAAGGCGCGCCAGGAGGGCCTTCTCCTGCTTGGCGTCGATGCGAGGGAAGAGGGGCTCTCCAGGCGCCGTCGGGGTGCCCGGTGTCAGCTCGCCCCAGGCCGCCGGCCAGGCATCCCGGCCTTCCTCGGGTTCGAGGGGCCCGAGCCCGAGCTGCGCGCGGAGAGCAACGCTCTTGGCGGGCATGAAGGGCGCGATCAGGACGCTCAGCCAGCGCAGCGATTCGAGCACCGTGTAGGCGACCTGGCCGAGGCGCTCCGTCTTTCCTTCCTTGGCCAGCGCCCACGGCGCCGTCTGGTCCACGTAGCGGTTCGCCGCGGCCACCAGCTCCCAGACGGCGTCGAGGCTTCGGTGTGGGGCGATCGCGTCGAGGTGCCGCGCGCTCTCCTGCGCGGCCTTTTGGGCCGCCGCGATGAGGGCTTCGTCTTCCGGCTCGCGGTTCGCCGGCGTCGGCACGAGGCCGCCGAAGCTCCGGCGGACGATGCTGCGGACCATCCGGTTGAGGAGGTTGCCCAGGCCGTTGGCCAGCTCGCCGTTGTAGCGGGCCAGGAGGTTGCGGTGCGCGAAGTCGCCGTCTTGCCCGAAGCCCACTTCACGCATCAGGTAGTAGCGCAGCACGTCGGCGCCGAAGGCCTCGACGAGGGGCCCTGGGGGGATGAAGTTCCCGCTGCGCTTGCTCATCTTCTCGCCATTGATGGTCAGCCAGCCGTGGGCCCAGATCTGTGTCGGCGGTGCGATGCCGGCGCTCAGCAAGAAGGCCGGCCAGTACACCGCATGGAAGCGCAGAATGTCCTTGCCGACGATGTGCACGACCTCGGCGTTGGGCGCCCAGAAGCGGTCGAAGAGCTCCGATTCGCCCGGCGCGGCGGGGCCGCCGAGGGCGCTGATGTAGTTTGTCAGCGCGTCGAGCCACACGTAGATGACGTGGGCGTCGTTTCCAGGCACCGGGATGCCCCACCGGAAGCTCGTGCGCGAGATCGACAGATCCTGGAGGCCCTCCCGAACGAACGCTTTCACCTCGTTGAAGCGCCCCTCGGGCTGCACGAAGGTCGGGTTCTTTTCGTAGAAATCGAGGAGCGGCTGGGTGTACTTCGACAGGCGGAAGAAATAGCTCTCTTCCTGTTTGCGCTCGACCTTGCGCTTCGCCTTTTCCTCGTCGCTCATGTCGCGGTACTCGAGCTCGGTGATGTAGGCCTCGTCGGCGACCGCGTACCAACCTTCGTAGCTGCCGAGGTAGATGTCGCCCCGGGCTTCGAGGATCTTCCAGAGATCGGCGACCTTGCGTTCGTGGCGCGGTTCGGTCGTCCGGATGTAGTCGTCGAAGGAGCAGTCGAGCTCTTCGAAGGCCTGCCGGAAGGGGGGCGACATCTCATCGACGAAGGCCTGGGGATCCTTTCCCAGCTCCTTGGCGCGGTCTTCGATCTTCTGGCCGTGCTCGTCGGTGCCCGTCAGGAAGCGTGTCGGTCGTCCGCGAAGCCGGGCGTAGCGCGCCAGCACGTCGGCGGCCACGGTGGAGTAGGCGTGGCCGATGTGGGGACGATCGTTGACGTAGTAGATCGGTGTGGTGACGTAGAAGCTCTTGTTCATCGTTCGTTCCAGGGCGTCGCTCAGGTCGCGCGCATTCGATGCAGCAGGGCGTCCATCGCCATCTGACGCTGCGCGTTCGCCTCGAGGTCCATCAGCGTTCGCTGGATGAGCGCGACGCGCTCCGACGCCGCACCTGGCGATAGACGCGCGGCGCGGCGTCGGATGATCTCGGCGCGGTGGCGGAAGCGCAGGTGGTCGTCGGGCAGCCCCGCGGCGCTCACGGCCACGTCCCGGTAAAAGAGCCCGAGGGCGTCGAGGGCCAGGACCGGGTCGTCGTGGCGCGCCAGCTCTTCGGCGGCCAGGACGAGAGCGCCGGGCCGGTTGCCTCCGACGGCGTCGTCGATGCGCAGCGCGAGCTCCAGCAGGCGCTCTGCGGCGCCTTCTTCGCAATGGCGGAGGGCCACGTCGGCGCGCCCGTCGGCCAGGGCGATGGCGGCGTCCCGGAGCTCCTCGGGGACCTCGCGCTCGGCGAGGATCTCGGCGAGTACTTCGGGAGGGAGGCGCCCGAAGCGCAGCCGCTGGCAGCGCGAGCGGATGGTCGGGAGCAGCCGATCCGGGCGTTCGCTCAGCAGCAGGAAGGTTACGCCTGGTTTCGGCTCCTCGAGGGTCTTGAGCAGCGCGTTGGCGCTCTCGGCGTGGTGCTGCGGGAAGCTCACCTCCGCTTCGGGGAAGATCAAGAACGCCCGGTTCGCTTCGAAGGGCGCGAAGTCCGCATAGGGCAAGATCTCCTCGCGCAGTTTCTCGACCTTGATATTGCGGTGCCCGTCGTCGCGGGGCCGAAAGATGCGGACATCGGGGTGCGTGCCGTGGTCGATGCGGCCGGCGGCTGCGGGACCGAGCACGGTCTTGGCGAGCGCGATGGCCGTGCGCTCCTTGCCCACCCCGCTCGGTCCTTCAAAAAGGTAGGCACCGGCCAGACGGTCCTGGGCGACCGCGCGCCGGAGCACATCGACGGGCACGTCCTGTGCGCGCACCTCGTCCAGGGGGTCCCTCACGACCGAACCTGGAGAAGGCTCGCGGCCATCGTTTCGATCGCGGTCACGACGTCGTCGGGGGTGAGCGCGTCCGGATCCACGAAGGCCTGCATGACCAATCCGTCGAGCAAACCGATGACGATTCGGGGGAGCATTCGCTCGTCGATCTTTGAGGCGAGCCCTGCGGCTTCGAGCTGCGGCAGGAGGTATTCGCTGATCTGGGTCGCCGCGCGTTCGTAAAAGCTCGCGAGCTGGGGGCGGAGCTTCTCGTCGTAGAGGGCCTGCGCCAGGAGGTCGGCGACGACGAGCGCCTCGTCGGTGCGGTTGGCTCGGACCTCCCACAGGGTTTCGAGGGACTTGCGGAGCGACACGAAGGGCTGGGTGCTGTCTCCCCAGGCTTCGATGGTGCGCGCCTGAACCGCATCGCAGGCCGTCTTGAGGACGACCTGGATCAGCGCCTCCTTGGTCGGGAAGTGGTAGTGGACCGCTCCCTTGCTCATTCCGGCTTCGCGCGCGATGTCCATCAGGCTCGTGCGGGCGTAGCCTTGCCGCGCCAGAACGCGGATGGCCGCTTGCACGATCTGTCCGGCGCTGATCTCGGATTTCTTGTAGCGCATCCGGCCGCGCGACCATGCCGCTTCGGCGCCTGAGCGTCAATCGTGCCGGGTGGGGGGCGGGAGCGTGGCATCGGCGGGGCTTCGGATCACCGCGGCTCCGAGGGTGGTCGCCTGCGGCGCCGGGGTCCTCGGTCCGCTCCGCGCTTCGTAGGCACGTAGCCACAGCCGCCCCTCGTGCTCGCCGTCGCCGACGACTTCGAGGACCGACGAAGCGGCCTCGGGTCCGCCGCAGCGGACGAGGCCGGCGAGGAAGCGCCCTTCGGTGAGGTCTTCGACGACTCGAATGCCGTTCCAGGTGACGGAGGCGCGCCCGAGCCCGAGACCGACTGCGACCCACGGGACGCAGCCGGTCGAAGGCGCTTTGGGGGCGGCGATCGCGCGGGGGCCCGTGGCCGGTGCGAGGGACTCGGCGACCAACTCCGGGGAGGCCTGCCATCCCACCTTGGCCAGCAGCGCTTCCGCCTCGGCGTGGGCGAGGGCCACCTCCACGGGCAGTGCGAGGCGCCGCAGGGCGGCTGCGGTCAGGCCTGGCATTTGGTAGCGTCGCGTGAGCACCTCGCCGGTACCAAAGAAGCGCACAGCGGCGTCCCCGCAGCCGCCAATGCTCATCGCCAGGGGGGTGGCGGAGGGCATCGGACGCTCGCCTTCCACGCTCCCGTCGGAGAGGTGTCCTCCGAGCGTGGCTGCGGCCACCACGACCCCGCATCCTTCTTCGCTCGCGCCGAGGGTGGCGGTCAGGGGCAGCGGGGCGGGCTGCGACCAGTCGTCCATGGGTTGGTAGCCGCGCGCGACGAGCTCCTGGTGCAGACGCAGGGCCGCGTCGTCGGGGGTGCTGGGCACTGGAGCGTCCGGCGGGTCCGCAACGCGGTCACGCCAGCCCAGCGTCTGGAGTGCGGCGTTCGCGCCGGGGAATGCTTCGTGGGAGAACGGCGCGGGCGAAGGGGCGGTCCTCTCGGTGCCGGTCCACACGAGGAGCAAGAGCGCGGCGAGGGTCGCCGCAGCGAGGGACGCACCGATCGCGAGCCCGACGCCTCGGTCTCGGAGTTGCTCGTTGCCGTCCTGTTCGCCGCGTGCCATGGGCGGCTATCTTACGCGACGCGACGGTCGTCTTCCGGAACGGGTGGACGGGCCGCGCGAGATCTCCTAGGTGCGCGCCATGGACGCCTTGGAAGCCCTCGCCCGCACGCGCGGCATCGAGCCGGAGCTCATCGACGGCCTGGGGCAGCACCGCCGAGCTTCGCCGGATTCCTTGCTGGCGATCCTCCGGGCCCTCGGCGAGCCGGTGGAGCGGCCGGAGGATGCCTGGGACGCG
>JALVDI010000274.1 GCA_027009115.1 Polyangiaceae bacterium
GATCTGCGTCTGGACGAGGGCGATCTCGAGGGCGCGGATGCCGAGGTCCAAAGGGCTCTCCGTTCCGATCCCGAGGACGCCGATGCGCTGGTTCTCCGCGGGAGGATACTCTTGCTGCGAGGCCAGCCGGAGGAGGCTTTCGACCATGTACGTGCAGCCCTGACGCGCGACCCTTCGAATGTGGGAGCGCTGCACGTTCTCGGCGCGATCAAGGCGAAGAGCAACCCGATGCTCGTCCTGTGGTGGCGGTGGGGGAGTTTCGTCGTTCGCCTCAGGAGGAGCACGCGGATCGCTCTTCTCGTCGGGCTCTACCTCGTCTTTCGCGCGGGGGCACAGGTTCTGATGGACAGCGGACAGGAGCGGGGGCTCACGTGGTACTTGCTCGGGTGGTGTCTGTTCATCGCCTACCTGTGGTTCGGCACGTCGCGCCTCAATCGAGCCGTTCGCGAGGCGTGCGCGTCGGTTCGCCTGCGAGACGACTTCTAGACCGCTGAGACATTCGAGCGCCTGGGACGGCTGGCTTCGTAGACGGAGCCACGCCACCTTCCGCGACGGCGTGCCGCTTCGTCACCCACTCGGGGCACACCGCTGGGTGGTGGTCCTCATCGCACGGCCGAGCTGGGCGACGGCGCCGTGCCAACGCTGTTGGCGAGGGATCGAGCCCAATGCGCCCGGTTTGCTCGGCGCAGCAGACCCCGCACACCGAGGGACGCTGCGCCGGAAGCGCGTGCGCCCCGTGGCACGACGATCGCAAGGTGTCGCTCCCTCAACCCTGTCGAGCGGCACGGCGCGTGCGGCTCTGTTGCGAGGAACGAGGACGTGCTCGAACGCAGCTCCCCGGGAACAGCTCGAAGGCCGGCTCGACGCACGGGCCGCTGGACCCTGATCCCCTGGCTCGTCGGCTTGGCGGTTGCTGGGTGTCAGGACCGCGATCGGCGTCCGCCCGACCCCTGCACGATCTTCGCCTCGGTCGAGAACGTGGGGTCCGACAACATCAGGGACGTCGACCTCCTCTTCGTGGTGGACAACACGAACTCGATGACCGAGGAGCAGCTCGCGCTCGCGCGTGAGATCCCGAACCTCGTCCGCACCCTGGCATCGGGCGACGAGACCAACCCGGCGACGGGCATGCCCGACGGCTGGCAGGACTTCCCGCCCGTCCGCACCCTCCATGTCGGCGTCATCACGTCCGACATGGGCACCGGCGGCTTCCTGGTCCCGAGCTGCATGGCCTCGCCGGATGTCGGCGACGATGGCATCCTCCAGACGCGGGGCAACGTCACGATCCGTGGCTGCATGGCGACGTACCCGAGCTTCCTCGAGTTCCGCCCCGCGGAGGGCGGGGACCCGGTCGCCTTCGCGTCGGACGTGGAGTGCGTGGCGGTGTTGGGCACGAGCGGCTGCGGCTTTCAGCAGCCGCTCGAGGCGACGCTGAAGGCGCTGACCCCGAGCACCTCCCCGATCACCTTCGCGGGGGGCACGGTCGGGCACGCCGACGGCGCGAACGCGGGCTTCCTGCGCCACGATTCGCTGCTCGCGATCATCATGGTCACCGACGGGGACGACTGCTCGGCGCTCGATTCGGACCTCTTCAACCCGTCTAGCACTCGTTATCCTGGTGACCGGAACCTGCGCTGCTTCCAGTACCCCGAGGCGCTGCACCCGGTGCAGCGCTACGTCGACGGTTTGCTGGCGACGCGCGAGGACCCGGATCTGCTGGTGTTCGCCGCCATCACGGGCATTCCCGAGGACGTCAACCCCGACCCGGGCATGCCGATCGACTACGCGGCGATCCTCGCCGACGACCGGATGCAGGAGAGGGTCGACCCCGCGATGCCGACCCGGCTGCGGCCGTCGTGCGACCGCCCCGGGACGGGCCTCGCGTTCCCGCCGCGGCGCGTCGTGCAGGTCGCGCAAGGCCTCACCCTCGCCGGGGCCAACGCCATCGTGCAGACCATCTGCCAGGACAGCTACGCGAGCGCCATCCAGGCCGTGATCGACGAGGTCGCGGACGTCCTCGGTCGCACGTGCGTGCCGCAAGCGCTGACCCGCGACAGCAACGGCCGCGTGAACTGCGTCGTCGTGGAGAGGCTCCCGGCCGAGGGGGACGCCACGACCTGCAGCGCGATCCCGGGGCGCACCTTCCTCCGCATGGAGGTGGACGAGCTCGGCAACACCTACGCGCTCTGTCGGGTCGAGCAGATCCCCACGGGCAGCGACGGCTTGCCCGTGGACGGCTCCCCCGGCTGGTTCTACGAGGCCGGGACCGCCGACGTGATGAGACGCTGCCCGCCCGAGCGGCCGCAGCGGATCGCCTTCACCCAGCCGCCGCCGCCGGGGACCTTGACGTCCCTCGAATGCTTGCGAACGAGCGGCAGCGACGAGGCGGAGGCCGCGGTCGACGTGGGCTCGCCGTGCACGGCGGACTGCGCGATCACGAGCGACCGCCGCAGACTCCTCGACTTCTTCCCCCTGGGCCTCGCCTGCGAGCCGGTGAGCGACACATGCCAGCCACGGTGCGCGAGCGACGCCGACTGCGCCGGCGGTTACATCTGCTACGACAGGGACGGCGACGGGCAGTCCTTCTGCGTCAACCCGACCTGCGGCATGAGCGTCGATGAGTGAGGCCCGCCTCGTCGTCGTCTTCGGCCCGCTTCGCGACCATCGGGCCCGGGCGCGCTGCGCCGGCAGGCCGGTTTTGCCGCTGCCGGTCAGGCCCACACAGACCGCGTGGGTCGTCAGCTCCGCGGCGTCGTAGAGGAGCGGCCCGTCGGTGACCTCGGCTTGCGGGCCGTAGCGTCGCCCGAAGTAGAACGCGCCCAGTCCACTCCACGGATCGATCGACGATCGCTATGGAGATGTGCTGTAGGATCGGCCCGTGCGCTGGTGGCCGCTGCTCGTTGTCTTCGCCTGCGACGCGGCGCCTGAGCCTGCCGCGCCCCCGGCCCGCGTCGAGGGCACCCTCGACGCCCCTGCGCCGGCGCGTCCCGCCGTCTCCGTGCCGGCCCCTCCCGTCCGCAGCCCGCTGGAGGTGGCCGCCTCCGGGCTCGACACCTTGCCCGAGGTGGCGGCCTGGCTTCCCGAGGCGGACCGCTGCGGCCGCCAGGGTCGGCGCCGCTTCTGCAACGGGCCCAGGCGCGTCCCGAAGCCCGAGGGCCCTGCCGCCGCGCTGGCGGAGCGCCTTGGCCTGGGCACCCACCGCGCGGCCGCCGAGCTCATCCGTGGCACGCCGAGGAGCGAGTGGCTCGCGGCCCTCGAACCGCTGCGCTTGGTTCCGGCGACGGCGCTCCGCTGGCCCGTCGACGGCGGGCGCTTTGGTCGCGGCGTCACCTTCGCCGGCCGTCGGCTCGGCGGGCATCGCGGCGTCGACATCACGGCGAAGGTCGGTACGCCCGTGCGGGCCGTGGCCGACGCCCTCGTGGGCTATGCGGACAACACCGTGCGCGGG
>JALVDI010000275.1 GCA_027009115.1 Polyangiaceae bacterium
CGGCGTCGCGCCCGCGAGGGCGACCTGCGCCGGATAACTCACCCAATAAGGCGCGGGCACGATCACCTCGTCGCCCGGGTCATAGAGCGCCTGGGCGAGGTTGAACAGCGAATGTTTGGCGCCCACGGACACCACGACGCTCGCGGGCTTGTGGAACACGCCGCGACGCTCCTCGCTCCGGCGGGCGATGGCGCCCCGCAGCTCCGGCACGCCCCAGGCCGCGGTGTAGCGGTTTCTGCCTTCGTCGATGGCGCGCTTGGCCGCCTCCTTGATGTGCGCGGGGGTGTCGAAATCGGGCTCCCCCACGCTGAAGCTGAGGATGTCCACGCCCTTGGCCTTCATTTCGTTGGCCTTTTGAGAGATGGCCACGGTAGCCGAGGGCTTCAGCTCCGCGATGCGCTGCGCGAGAGGGATCATGCCTCGGGGGTATCACCGGCCACGCGACGCTTCAACGGGGGGCGCGAGCCTTTCTGCGCTGCCCTGGACCTACGACGCGGAGGCATCGATCCGCACGGACTCCAAGCCCCAGATCTCGTCCGCGTACTCGCGGATGGTGCGATCGCTCGAGAAGTAGCCCACGTGCGCGATGTTCATGACGACGCGCCGCTGCCACTCGTCTCGGTCTCGGTAAACACGAGCGACTTCCTCGTGGGCGTCCGCATAGGCGTCGAAATCGGCGCAGTGCTTGTAGGTGTCCCAGCCGGTGACCTCGTTGATGAGGGGGCGGAAGCGCTCTCGATCATCGGTGCTGAAGTACCCGTCGCGGATGGATTCGATGGCCCGCCGCAGTCCCGGGCTCCGCTCCACGTAGTCCCACGCCCGGTACCCCGCCGCGTCGAGCTCACGGACCTGCTCGGCGGTCAACCCGAAGAGGAAGAAGTTCTCGGCGCCGACGCGCTCGCGGATCTCGATGTTCGCGCCGTCGAGGGTGCCGATGGTGAGAGCACCATTCATCGCGAACTTCATGTTGCCTGTCCCCGACGCCTCCTTGCCGGCCATCGAGATCTGCTCGGACACCTCCGTTGCGGGGATCATCCGCTCCGCGAGGGTGACGTTGTAGTTCGGCAGAAAGACCACCTTCAGCCGCCCCTTCATCGCAGGGTCGGCGTTGATGACCGCCGACAGATCGCCGATCAGCTTGATCACGAGCTTCGCCATCCAATAGCCAGGCGCGGCCTTGCCCGCGAAGAGAAAAGTGCGGGGGATGAGGTCGAGGTTCGGGTCGTCCTTGAGCCGCCAGTAGAGCGAGGCGATGTGGAGCGCGTTCAGGAGCTGCCGCTTGTAGAGGTGGATGCGCTTGATGTGTGTGTCGAAGATCGAGTCGGGGTCGATCGCGATCCCGGCGGTCTTGCTCACGTAGTCCGCGAGGCGCCGCTTGTTCTCGCGCTTGATGCGCCGAAGCTCCTCTCGGAAACCGGCGTCATCAGCGAGGGGAGCAAGCTCCTCGAGGCGATCGAGATCCGTGACCCACCCTTCCCCGAGGTGCTCGGTGATCGCCCGGGCTAGCCTCGGGTTGGCGCCCTGAATCCACCGTCGCGGAGTGACCCCGTTGGTCTTGTTGTTGAACCGCTCCGGCCAGAGCTCCGCGAAGTCCTTGAGCACCTCTTCTCGCAGGAGCCTCGAGTGCAGCCGCGCGACGCCGTTGACGCTGTGGGATCCGACCACCGCCAAGTGCGCCATCCGCACTTGCTTGTCGGGCCCCTCCTCGATGATCGACATTCGTCGCAGCACCGCCTCGTCGCCCTTCGTGTGAACATGGACCTCTTGGAGGAAGCGCCGGTTGATCTCGTGGATGATCTCGAGGTGCCGCGGCAGCAGCCGGCGAAAGAGCTCCTCGGGCCAACGCTCGAGGGCCTCGGCCAGCAGGGTGTGGTTCGTGTAGGCGATGGTCCGGGTGGTGATCGACCACGCCTTCTCCCAACCGATCCGCTCGAGATCCACGAGGACGCGCATGAGCTCCGCCACGGCGATGGCGGGGTGCGTGTCGTTGAGCTGGATGGCGACCTTGTCGGGGAACTCGTCGAAGCTCGTCCGCTGGAGCTTGTAGCGCCGAAGGATGTCGGCGATGGAGCATGCGACGAAGAAGTACTGCTGACGAAGCCGAAGCTCGCGCCCCTCCGGGGGCACGTCGTTCGGGTAGAGAACCTTCGAGATCGTCTCGCTGTAGACCTTGTCTTCGACCGCGGCCTGGTAGTCGCCGGCGTTGAAGCGTTCGAAATCCAGTTGCTTGGAGGCGCTCGCGGACCACAAGCGCAGGGTGTTGACGGTGCCGTTGCCGTGGCCCGCGATGGGCATGTCGTAGGGCACCCCAAGGACCTCGCGCCCTCCGACCCAGCGCGCGACAAAGCGGCCGTCCTCTTCGCCGTGCTCGACGTGACCGTAGAACCGCACCGGCACGGTGTACTCGTAACGGGGGAACTCCCAAGGGTTGCCGTGAGCCGCCCAACCGTCGGGGACCTCGACCTGCCATCCGTCGCGGATGAGCTGCTCGAAGATGCCGAACTCGTAGCGGATGCCGTAGCCGATCCCCGGAAAACCCAGCGTGGCCATGGAATCCAAGAAGCACGCGGCGAGCCGGCCGAGGCCGCCGTTCCCCAGCCCGGGATCCCGCTCTTGCTCCAGAACCTCTTCGAGGTCGAGGCCGTAGCGAGCGAGCCCCTCGACGGCGAGATCCCATAGCTGCAGCTTGCGAAGGTTGTCCCCCAGAGCCCGACCCAGGAGAAACTCCGCCGACAGGTAGTACGCCCGCTTGACGTCCTGCTCGTAGTAGGTGCGGCTCGTGTCGATCCAGCGGTCCACCAGCCGGTCACGGACGGCGTGGGCCATGGCGAGGTAGATGTCGTGGGTGGTCGCCGTGCGCAGATCCTTGGCGCATGTGAAACGGAGGTGGTCGAGGACGGCCCTCTCCAATGCGACAGGGCTCATGCCCGTGCGCTCGTCTTCGACCTGGATGGCCTTCGGCTCCTCGGTGGTGTCGTTCACGGGCCGACCGTAGCAGAGCTCAGCGCCCCGAGAAGCGCCGCCGCGCGACGACAACAACGAGGAGCACCAACAAGCTCGGCGCAGGAGATCCCTGCGTCGTGCGGCAGCCGCAGCCTCCGCCCCCGTCCGCGAGGGAAGGACCGGCGTCGGTGCCTCCGTCGGGCCGGCCGGCGTCGGGCATCGGCGGCGGCAGGCCCGTGCCCGTAAGGCGGACGAGGATCCTCGACTCGTCGGGATCGTTGGACGCGACCCACATCGTCGCGTTCACAGGACCGGGCTCCGCTGGAAGGAAGGTGAGCTCGACCCTCGCCGACGACATCGGCGGAACGTCGAGGTGGGTCCGCTCGACGGCGAACCCCTCCGCGGGTGCCAGATCGACCCGTAGCAGCGCCTCGCCCCGGTTGTCGACGCGCAGAAGCCGCGTGGAGGAACCGCCCACGGAGACCTCGCCAAAGTC
>JALVDI010000276.1 GCA_027009115.1 Polyangiaceae bacterium
TTGTCCAAGGTGACCGCCGAGGACAAGAAGGCGATCGAGAGCGGCGAGTTCGACCCGGCGGCGGCGCGCTCCCTCAAGCAGGGCGGCTACGTCACCGTGGTCATCAACCGGGTCGAGCATCACGGGGTCTTGGGTACGGTCAAGGGCGTGGTGGGCAAGCGGGGGCGCGTCTACATCCCGAACCGTGAGCTCGTCGTCGAGGGGGCCTCGCGGAAGAAGGCCTACGCGCCCGGCGTGGAGGTCGAGGCGAAGATCGTCGGCAAGGATCGCGAGGGCCAGTTGCGCTGCTCGATCAAGGCGCGGCACGCCGACGAGGAGCGGCGCGCCGTCAAGGAGTACCGCAAGGAGGCGTCCAAGCAGGGGTTCGGCACCTTCGGTGACCTGCTCAAGGCCAAGCTCGGCCAGAAGAGCGAGTGAACGGGCGCGGGATGTGCGGTTGCTTCGACGGGCAGACGCTGCTATCACCCCGCTCCCGAACGGGCGATTAACTCAGTGGTAGAGTGCCTTCTTCACACGGAGGAAGTCCGCAGTTCAAATCTGCGATCGCCCACCACCCGCGCTTCGGCGCGGGTTTTTCGTTGGTGGCCGCCTCCTCGAAGAGGGACGGAAGCGTCCCCCCGGTTGACAGCCGTGCACGCGGTCTGAGAGATCGTCGGTCCCCGCGGTACGCGCTCTGGAGGTCCACATGGCACGGGAAGTCTTCATCGTTGGCTCGGCTCGCACGCCCATCGGGAGCTTTCTGGGAGCTCTCGCTCCCGTCGACGCGCCCACCCTCGGTTCCGTCGCCATCGCGGGGGCCCTCGATCGCGCTGGGATCGGGGGGAGCAAGGTGGACGAGACCTACATGGGCAACGTGCTGACTGCCGGCGTGGGGCAGGCGCCTGCGCGGCGCGCCGCGAAGCAGGCGGGCGTCCCCGACGCTGTCCCCGCAACGACCGTCGGCAAGGTCTGCGGCTCGGGGCTGATGAGCGTGATTCTGGGCACCAAGAGCATCCGGCTCGAAGACGCCGAGCTCGTCGTCGCCGGCGGGATGGAGTCGATGAGCAACGCGCCCTATCTGCTCCCCAAAGCGCGAGCGGGGATGCGCATGGGGCACGGGCAGGTCGTCGATTCGATGATTCACGACGGCCTTTGGGACCCTTACGACGATGTCCACATGGGCACCTGTGGGGACCTCTGCGCCAAGGAGCTGGGCTTCTCCCGCGAGGCCCAAGACGAGTTCGCCCGCGAGTCCTATGAGCGCGCCATCGCGGCGCAGAAGAGCGGGGTGTTGGGGCGCGAGATCGTGCCGGTCACCGTCAAGGGGCGGAAGGGCGAGAGGGTCGTCGAGCTGGACGAAGAGCCCGGACGCGCGAACTTCGAGAAGATGCCCTCCTTGCGACCCGCCTTCGGCAAGGATGGGACGGTTACGGCGGCGAATGCGTCGAAGATCAACGATGGGGGGGCGGCGCTCCTGCTCGCGAGCGACCAGGCTGTCGAGCGCCACGGGCTCAGGCCCCTTGCGCGCGTCGTCGGCTACGGCGGTCACGCCCAGGAGCCGAAGTGGTTCACTACCGCTCCTGTCGGAGCCATCGAGACGACGCTCGGTCGCCTGGGGCTGACGCCCAAGGACATCGATCTGTGGGAGGTGAACGAGGCCTTTGCGGTGGTGGCGATGGCCGCGATGACCAAGTGCGGCATCCCCCGCGATCGGCTCAATGTCTTGGGAGGCGCGATCAGCCTGGGTCATCCCATCGGCTGCTCGGGCGCCCGCATCCTCGTGACGCTGCTCAACGCGCTCGAAGAGCGGGACCTCCGCCGCGGGCTCGCGACCCTCTGCATCGGGGGTGGTGAGGCCGTCGCGGTCGTCGTCGAGCGCGTCTGAGCGCCATGGGTCAGTCCCCGCGGCGGAGAATGGACGAGGCGCTCGCTGCGAGCGCGACGCCCGAGGCCCAAGACCTGTCGCGGCTGTTGGCGGCCTCGGTGCCGGTTGCGGGAGGATGCGTGGTGGACCTGCCGGCAGACGCGGCCGCGCTGCGTCGTGCGGTCGAGCGGGCCCGCCATGCGGGGCCGTGCGTGCAGCTGCTGCCGCTCTATCCCGATCCGAGCGCCGCCCGCCTCGTCGACGTGCCGGACGAGGGCGACGTCGAGGCTCGCTTGGACGCGCTCCTCGAGGCGCTTCAGACGCCGGCTCTGCGACGTGCTGGCGGGGTTCGCCAGTTGCGCGTCGTCGGCTGCGAGCCCTCTCCCATGGGGGGCGCCACCTCGGCGGATCGAGAGCGGGGCGACCCGGATGAGCTGCATGTCTGGAGCGGCACCGTGGCGCGCGGTGTGTGGCGCATCGACCGCCGGTCCGCGCGGGTGGTCCAGGCGGGAGAAGGCCTCGACGTCCGCACCGCGGAGGCCGCCGCGGACCTCGTCGACCGGGCTCAGCTTGCGCTCGGGCTGCCGGTGGAGATCCGGTGGTGCGTGCAGCGGGGAGGCCGGCCGGCGGTGCTGACGGTCGAGCCCATCGAGCTGCACCCGACCTTCATCGCTGGGAGCTGGAGCCGCCTGGCCCTCGTCGCTGCGGACGAGGGCACCGTGGCCCCTCTCTCGATCGACGCGCTCGACCGCGCGCTCTCGACCGGTGCCGGCCCGGAGGTCGAGGCTACGGTGCGACGGTTTTATGCGCGCCCCTATCGCCGCCGGGGCTCGGAGGCGGCGAAGCTCGGCCGCCAGGAGCCCGCGTCCTTCGCTCTGGCGGCTGCCGGCGCCGCCCAGGTCGCGGCCGAGGCCGCCCCCGTTCTCACCGACGCCCTCCGCTTCGAGCGAACCCTCGAGGCGACGGTGCGGCGCCTCGACCGGCCGCGATTGGCGACCCTCGATCCGGAGGCGCTCGTGGAGGCGGTGCGCGAGCGGCACCGGCTCGTGGCGGAAGCCCTGCTGCTTCTCGACCGCTCGCGGGAGGTGACGCGGCGGGGCCTCGAAGCCCTCGAGGCCGTGGTGGGGCCGCTGCCCAGCGACTGTTACCCGGCCTTGGCTGCGCCCCGCTCCCGGCGCACCCGCAGGCGGATTCAGGCGGAGCTCGTGCGGCTCCGCGAGCGCATCGAGCGCGAGCACGGGAGCCTGGTGGCGCCCAGGCGTCTCAGTCCGGCCACGAGGGCGCGGTGGGAGGAGACGAAGCGGAAGCTGTCCGACCTGAGGCCCCTCGGCATCGACGTCACTCCGCTGCCGATCGGTCATGACGACGCCACGCTCCTGGAAGCCCTCGACCGCGTGCCTCGCTTCGGCCACGCCGCCCGCGAGCGGGCGCGAGCGGAGGCGGCCCGTCGCGTGGCCGGGATCGCGCGTTCGCGTTCGCTGGGGAGACCGCGGGCGGCCTTGGCGACCTCGCTGACGGTGCTCCTGCAGCGGATCGCCCGCGCGAAGGGAGGCGTCGCCGAGGGGGTAGCGGCGGCGCTGTTGCGGCTGCGACGCGCTGCTTGCGAGGTCGGTGCTCGGTTGGTGGAGCAGGCCATCCTCGACCGGCCCGACGACGCGCTTTACTTGAGCTTGGACGAGCTGATGGAGGCGTACTCGGGTGAGCCTGGGGCCTACGCGGCTCGCGTGCGCTTCCGCCGCGAGGACGACCAGCGCTGGGCGGCTTACGACGCTCCGAGGCGCATTGGTCGCGGTTGACTCCTTCCGTCGCGGCCTGGTACGCCCCGCGAACCATGAGCGAGATCAAAGTCTTCGGCGTCATCGGCGCCGGTCAGATGGGCAGCGGCATCGCCCAGGTCGCGGCGGCCGGCGGTTACCAAGTACGCCTGCTCGACGCCTCCGGTGCGTTGGCCGCGAGGGGCAAGGAGCGCATCGCCAAGCAGCTTCAGCGCGAGGTCGACAAGGAGCGGCTCGGCGCCGACGAGCGCGAGGCCATCCTGGCACGCATCGAGGTGGGCGGCGACTATTCGCTGCTCGCGGAAACGGACATTACCGTCGAGGCCGCGACGGAGAACATCGACGTGAAGTCGGAGATTTTCCGGCGCGCCGACGCGGCGATGAAGTCCGGCGCCATCCTCGCGAGCAACACCTCGTCCATCAGCTTGACCAAGCTCGCCGCCGTCACCGGGCGCCCCGAGCGGGTCATTGGGATGCATTTCATGAACCCGGTGCCTCGCATGAAGCTCGTCGAGATCGTCCGTGCGCTGCAGACGAGCGACGAGACCTATCGGACGACCTACGCCCTCGGCGAGAGCCTCGGCAAGGTGCTGGTCACGACCAAGGACATGCCCGGGTTCATCGTCAACCGCATGTTGATCCCTTTTCTCAATGAGGCGTGTTTTGCGCTTCAAGAGGGGCTGGGCACGATGGAAGACATCGACGCGGCGGCCAAGCTCGGGCTGAACCACCCGATGGGCCCGTTCGAGCTGGCTGACCTCATTGGCCTGGACACCGTGCTCTACATCGGCGAGGTGCTGCACCGGGAGTTCGGCGACGACAAGTACCGCCCGCCGGCGATCCTCCGGAACTACGTCGCCGCGGGTTGGTTGGGCCGCAAGAGTGGCCGGGGCTTTTACCACTACGACGAGCGGGGAGCGCGCCAATGAGCGACGTGGTTCTCATCGAGCACGAGGGGCCGATCACCCTCATCACGGTCAACCGTCCCGACAAGTACAACGCACTCAACGCCGACGTCATCAACGGCCTGTCGGCGGCGGTGGATGCCGCGGCGGATCACGGCTGCCGCTGCGCCATCCTTACCGGTGCGGGCAAAGCGTTCGTCGCCGGCGCAGACATCTCCGCCATGCGCTCGATGAGCCGGGACGAGGCGAAGGGGTTCTCGGCGCTCGGGCACTCCTTGGGCGAGAAGATGGAGGCCGCGAAGTTCCCCATCATCGCCGCCATCAACGGCTTCGCCCTCGGGGGAGGCTGTGAGTTGGCGATGGCCTGTGATTTCGCTTACGCCTCAACCAAGGCAAAGTTGGGACAGCCCGAGGTGAAGCTCGCGGTCATCCCCGGCTTCGGGGGTACCCAGCGATTGCTGCGCCGCGTCGGCATCGCCATGGCCCGCGAGCTCGTCTATACGGGCAAGATGATCGACGCCACCGAGGCGCTCCGTATCGGGCTCGTCAACGCCGTCGTCGAGCCCGATGAGCTGTTGCCCACGGTCCGAGGCGTCGCTCACACCATCGCGGCCATGGGGCCCGTCGCCATCGCCCACGCCAAGCGGGTCTTCAACAAGGGGGCCGACTTGCCGCTGCCGGAGGCCAACGCCCTCGAGGTCGAGGCTTTCGCGGACTGCTTCCTCACCGAGGACCAAAAGGAAGGCATGGCGGCGTTCCTCGACAAGCGCGAGCCGAAGTTCCAAGGGCGGTGATCTCCGTCGCTCAGCGCTCCAGTAGCGACGGCGATGGCGGTCCGAGGACGCCCCCGGGGGGCCTCTCGCTCAGGGTGGAGAAGATGGATGCGATCTCGGAGGAGGACGCGGACGGCGGCTGTGGGTATTGCCCACGGTCGCGACACGCCTTAGATGGAAAGGGTCGGAGCGGCTCGGAGAGTCGCCGGTGCTCTTTGCACGGGAGGAAAGTCCGAGCACCGTAGGGCAGGGTGCCAGGTAACGCCTGGTGGGGGTGACCCCGAGGAAAGTGCCACAGAAAGCAAACTGCCGTGCTGCTCCAGCCGCGCGGTGAGGGTGAAAGGGTGAGGTAAGAGCTCACCGGGTCGGCGGCAACGTCGGCCGCATGGCAAACCCCACTCGGTGCAAGACGAAATAGGGAAGCGCTCGAGGGTGGCCCGCCCGATGCTTCCGGGTTGCGTCGCTGGAGGTCCGTGGTGACGCGGATCCTAGATGAATGACTCTCTCCCACGCTTCGGTGACGATCGTGGGGACAGAACTCGGCTTATGAGCCCTCCGACCGGCGCCCCGGGCTTCGTGCCCGCGGGCGTCGCTTTCTTGTGGGCGACGACGGCGGGCTTTCCGTTGACCCGCGTGGCGCGGTTGGCGTCAATGGCGGCATGCGCCGGCGCCTCGCGGTGATACTCCTGTTCGCGCACCTCGGTCGCGTTGCCGCGCAGACCCGCACCGTGGACCAACCCACCGCTGCCCTGCCTGAGCGCGAGCGCAGCCACTGGAGGGTTGGTAGCGACACCATCCTCGTGGCTTACGAGGTCCGGTCCCCTCGCAGTCCGGTCACCTGGGAGCGCCGCCGACTCGTCCAGTATCTGGCCCTCGACCACGCACTGCAGCCGTCGGCGCCGAAGCGCTGGCGCCTGGTGTCGCACTTGGAACTGCGTTTCGATCAGGAGCTGGGACAGGTGTGCGTGCGCGAGGAGCACGGCGGCTGCCTACGCGACACGGACGTCGAGGCGCGACGTGAGTATCAGCCCCTCGCGGAGGATTCGAGGCTGGACATGCCCGCCGCGTGGCTCGAGCTGCAGGGCCCGAGGGCGACGCGTCTACGCGCCGGTCGGCTCCTCGTCGCAGACGCGGCAGGCGTCGCGCGTCTCGATGGTGCGCGCGTCTCCACGCAGCCGCGGCCCTGGTTGGACCTCGCGGCGTACGCGGGACGACGAACCCGTGACACGAGCTATGCAGCCAGTAGCGGGCTGGAGCCGCAGGGTTCGATCCGTTGGAACCTTCCCAGCGGGCTCGCGCCGGAGCGCGTCCCGTGGGCAGCGCCTCCCAGCCATACCTGGATGGTCGGCGGTCAGCTCTCGGTCGGTTTGGCGAAGTGGGTGCGAGTGCGGGGCAGCGCGCGCGAGGTCCGTGACGGCGACGGGGTCGTAGCGCGGCGCGTGGGTGTAGGGCTGACGTCTTCGCCACACCCTGCGCTCGCTCTGCGCCTGGACGCTGTCTGGGACCCGACGGACGGCGCGCTTGTCGACGCCCTCGCCGAGGTGGAGGCTCGCCAGCGCGCGTGGACCCTTCGGGCGCGCGCCGAGCGCCACCTACCTCGCTTCGATCTGGGGAGCATCTGGGCCTGGTTCGACCTCGTGCCAGTCGATCGCGCGCGCGTCTCTTTCCGGTGGCGCGCCCGCTTCGCCGAACTTGGGGGCGCATGGCAAGGACGGCGCGCGGTACAGGAGCAGCGCGCCGAGGTCGACCTGGGCGGTGAAGGTTGGCTGAAGGTGCGCCGGGGTGGGTGGCGCGCAACCCTTCGAGGGTGGCTCTGGGCTGGCGACTTCCAGCCGGTGGCCGCTCTCCTCTTTGACCTCAGCCGTGTGCTCGGCGTGGTCGAGGTCTACCTTCGAAGCTCTGTGTGGCACTTCGACCATCCGTTCCGTTCCGAGCTCTACGGGACCTCGCTCACCGCTGCGCTCGGAGTCAAGGCCGCTTTGACCGAGGTCACGCACCTTCGCTTCGAGATCGAATGGACCCACAACCGCGTCGCGGGTCACCGTCTCCGAGGCTTGGCGGCGGTGAGCGTAAGGGCTTGGCGATGAGCTCCCGTTGCCTGTCCGCGGCGGTGCTCTTCGTTGCGCTCCTCGGGACCGGGCTCGGCCTGGCGGTCGGTCAGGGGCGGGGCCGTGCCTTGCGTTCGGACATCGTCTACCCGCCCCAGCGCATCGCGATCCGGATGGATCACTCCCACCCATCGCATCGGCGGCTCCGCTGCGTTCGCTGTCACGACGGCGCGACCCGCAGTGCCCGGAGCGCTGACCGGCTCGTGCCCCGAGAGACCGCATGCAACCCCTGTCACGCCGGCGAGACGCGGGCCGGATCCGGCGCCGGTCGTTGCGAACTTTGTCACCTCGGTGCGCCGGGATCGGTCGTGACCTCGTCGTTCCCTCTGCCGCGTCTGACCTTTTCGCACGCGCTTCACGCGCGGGAAGGGGTGGGCTGCCTGGTGTGCCACGATGTGACCGACGCGACGGTCGCGACCCGTGGTCATCTTCCGACGATGCGATCGTGTTTCCGTTGCCATGGGGAGGGAGCCTCGGCGCCTCTGACCTGCGGTGCCTGCCACCGGCAACTCCCCGATGGGCGCCTGCGGGTCGAGTGGGGCGAGCGGCGCATGCTGCCCCCGAGCTGGCTTTACGGCGCAGACCACGATCGGGACTTCCTCGTCCGGCATCGCTGGGTGGCGGCCGATCGGGGCGCGCTTTGTGCCGAATGCCACACGGAGCGTGAGTGCGTCGACTGCCACGATGGACGCGCGAACGTCCGGCGCGTGCACCGCGGCGACTTCCTGACGACCCACGCGGCAATGGCTCAGCGCGACGTGCCGCGCTGCGCGAGCTGTCACACGACGCAGCGCTTCTGCACCGAGTGTCACGCTCGCCTTGGGCTCGCGACGGTCTCTTCTCCCGCGTCGGCGGCGGGGCGCCGCTTCCATCCTCCCTTGTGGGTTGAAGCCCACGGGGCGGAGGCGCGCCGGTCGATGACGCAGTGCTCGAGCTGCCACGTCGAGCGGGATTGTGTGGCCTGCCATGGTGCGGTCGGGCGGTCGGGGGGCATCTCCCCGCACCCACCGGGTTTCGCCTCGCGTTGCGCCGCGGCTCTCGCGCGAAACGCCCGGGCCTGCGTGACGTGCCATGGGTCGGACCTGGCCGCGCTGCGGGCTCGCTGCCGCTGAGCGGCCGGGGCACCGCTCAGGGCTCGTCGAGATCGAGTCCCGGTGTCGTGTCGACGGAGGTAAGGGTGGTGGGAAGCTCGGCGGTTTCGTCGCGGACCGGCTCGCTCGGCGAGGGAACGGCTTCCGGGGGAGGCGCCTGGGGGGAGGTGGCCGTGTCGCTCAGAGGAGCCGGCTTCGGCAGGGGGGGGCGAGGTTGGTCCGTGCGGTCGAACGCAGGGGTCGGGGCGTCCGGCAGCGGTGTTGGGGCGGCCTGGATCTCCGCCCAGCCAGTGATCGGAGCGCCGGCGCCTGGTTCGTCTTCGAAAGCTTCGAGCCAGGCGTCGTAGCTCTGCGACCCGGGCACGAGCATCTCGTAGACCTCGGCCATTCGCCGTCGTCGCGCGCCGCCTCCGAAGCGCTGCCGCACGCGCGCATAGGCCGCTTCGGTCAGGCGAGTGCGGAGCGGCTGATCCGTGGCCAGGGTGACCAAGGCCTCCGCCAGGCTGGTCTCGTCGCCCGGCACGTAGAGGAGCCCCTCCAACTCGTCGCGAACGATCTCCGCGACCGCCGGGATGCCTGCGGCTACGACCGTGCGCCCGCAGGCCAAGTACTCGAGGAGCGGTTCGGGCAGATCGCCCAACTCCTGAAAGCGAGGGGCCCAGCTGGCGCCGACGATCCCCACGTCGCAGGCGGCGATCAGGGAGGGGATCGCGACCGCCCGAGGCTCACCCCGCACGGTGACCTGCTCGGAGAGGCCGAAGGCCGCGACCATGCGTCGCAGCGCCTGCCGTCGCTCCCCCATGGGTTCGCCGGCCATGAGCACGCGGAGAGGCGTCCGCTGCGTCGCCGCGCGGAAGCCGGCGAGGAGAGTGGGGATGTCGCGGTCCTGGGTGAAGGGGCCGAGATAGAGGACGCGCAGCATGGCTGGGTCGGTCGAGCCGGGCCACCAATCGTAGGTGTCGACGTTCACCCCTGGGGAGACCACGGCGACCTTGCCGGCGAAGCCACGCTCTCCCAAGGCGCGGGCGGCGGCCTCCGCGCCCACGAGGACGAGATCCGCAGCCTCGAGGCAGGCCAGGTGTGCTTCGCTCCAAGCCTGTTCGGCCTCGGCCCCTTCGGCTTCGTCGGGGAAGCTGGCGACCTCGTAGATGAAGCGAAAGCCCATGGGCTCGCGAAGAGGGAGCGCCTCGAGGCCTTCGAAGGCTCCTCGCGCGTGCACCACGTCGTACTCCTCGGCCTCGAGCTGTCGCCTTACGGCCCGAGCGAAGGCCGCCCGCTTCTCGTGGGCCGTGCCCGTGACCCGTACGCGAAAGAGCCGAGCCTCCCCCAGGCGACTCTGGTGCGCAAGGGAGGGCGTCTTCAGCGTCACGAGGTCCAAGTCCGCCCGCAGCGACTGGGCCAGCCCCAAGAGCGCGTTCGAGTGCGCGTTGGGGCCGGGGACCGTGCCGAACGCGGTCACGAGGACTCGGAGACGCGCGCTCATCGGGACATTGTACACCTTTTGCCGGAGCCCTTGGGTGCCCGGCGCGCCGAGGTGGGCGAAACCCCTTGCTTTCGCTTCGGGTTGACGGCTACAAAGCAGCGACCGAGCGCGTTTGGAGATCGGCCCCGACCGACGACCTCTCGCCCCAATCCATAGGGGGAGCGCGTAGTCGGTCCGAAGACCAAGACGGAGGCATGCGGTGAACCGGCTCGCGCGATACCTTTTCGAACATATCTACATCGACTTCGAGGGCGGGATCGACATCGAAGAGGTTCGCAGGATGCTTCGCGAGGAGGACACCCGCGAATCGCGCCTCCTCTTGTCGAAGCTCATCGAGGACAACGGGATCGACGACATGATGATCACGGTCGCCGAATGCCTGAAGGACTATCTGCGCACCGGGATCAACGAGGACGTCGTTCGCAAGCAGCTCGCCTCCTACAGCGAGTCCTGAGCGCCACGGTCGCGCTGGTCGTTGGCTGCGATCAGGGGGGGCTGCGTTACGACGAGCCGGGGCGCCCGGTGAGCGCCGAACCTCCCGGTGGGGCGTCCGACGTCGATCGTCTGGGTCCCTGGCGTGTGCGTTACGATCGCCGCCTCGCGCCGACCAGCGTTCATCGGGGCACCGTGTCGCTGCGTTCGGGAAGCGTCGCGGTCCTCCTTTCGGTCCGCTACGATCCCATCAATCAGGAGGTCGTCGCCCGTCCTTTCCGCGACCATCCCCTGGTTGCGGGCGTCGAGTACACGCTGACCGTCGATGGGGTGCGCGACCTGGACGGCGTCCCTGCCGAGCCCGCTCAGGTCCGCTTCGTGACCGGCGCCGGCGCCGAAGGGGGAGCCCCGGAGGGACAGACCCCGTGGGCAGCCGTCGCGGAGCTCTTCACCGCGCGCTGCGTCGACGGCTGCCATGGCGGCACGCGTCCGGCGATGGGCCTGGACCTCTCGTCGCCGGAGGCGGTGCGCGCGACCGCGATCGGCGTGCCGGCGGTTCAGACGGGCGGTCGTGACGAGGTGCCGCGGCGAGGGCTGGGCGGCCTGCCGATCATCGACGCGCTGCCCGGCGGGGGGCGTCCGGCGACCAGTTATTTGATCTACAAGATGCTTGGCGACGAGCACGCCCTGGGCGCGCCCATGCCCCCGGAGGGCGCCACGAACGAGGAGCTCCGGCTCGTCGCCGATTGGATCCTTGCGGGGGCTCCCACCACGCACTGAACATCGTGATTGCGCCTCGCCCTCCAGGCCCTCCGGTTCGCTCGGCTCGACTCCAGTGAGGCTTCCGAGCTAGGCTCCCGCGCCTGATGAGAGAGCGAACCTGGGCTTGTGTCGTCGCGCTGGCCATGGCCGGCTTGGGCGCCTGCGGAGACGATGGCGAGGCCGAAGTGGTCGAGAACGTCGTCGTCGAGGGCGCGGAACCGGAGGCCCCCGCTGAGGAGCTCATCGAGGAGCTTCCGGGGGTCGAGGTTCCGGGCCTGGAGGGCAGCGAGCGCCGCGTCTGGCTACGACTCGTCAACGACCTCCTGTCGCCTTGCGGGGATCCGGTCAGCATCGCCGCCTGCGTGGCCGAGGGGCGCCCCTGTTCCAAGTGCCGGGTCGCGGCGCGCTACATCGCGCGCCTCCTCCTCGAAGGCGCCGAGCCCAGCGAGGTGCGCGAGCTCTACCGGAACCGCTACGACGAGGACGCCGCGTACGCCATCGACATCGAGGGGGCGCCCGTCCGCGGGACACCGATGGGTGCGCCGGTGACCATCGTCGAATTCAGCGATTTCGAGTGTCCCTTCTGTGGCCAGGCGCACCCCATCTTGCAGCGTGTGCTGCGCCGTTTCGAGGGCCGGGTGCGGCTCGTCTTCAAGCACTATCCACTTTCGGGCCATGAGCACGCGGTCCCAGCTGCGAAGGCCGCGATCGCCGCCGGGCGCCAAGGGCGCTTCTGGGAGATGCACGATCTGCTCTTTGAGCATCAGGACGCGCTGACTCCGTCGGATCTCGAGGGCTATGCGGCCCGCCTCGGCCTGGATCTCGATCGCTTCCGGGCCGACATGCAGGCCGAGGAGACCGCCGCGCTCATCGAGCGCAATCGCGCCGAGGGG
>JALVDI010000277.1 GCA_027009115.1 Polyangiaceae bacterium
GGGTCTGCGCCCGCGGGAGGGTCTGCGCCCGCGGGAGGGTCTGCGCCCGCGGCGCCCGCTCTGCGCTCCCTCGGCCCCCAACCGAAACGTCATCGGTAGGCAGTACCGCGACCATCTGCCGGCGCAGTGCTTTGCGTTTGCACGGAGCCGGCGTCGATCAGCGCGAGGTTTCGGCGGCGTGTAGGTGGTGGGCGGTGTCCGCCTCGGCAGTGAGGGCGAGCTGCGGCGCCAGCCCTGCCACGAGGATCAGTGCCGCCAGCGCTACGAGGGTGACCCGCTCGCGGCCGCTCAGGTCCGGGCAGCGGACGCGGGGCGTCGCGCCCAGGTACACCCGGCCGTAATGGCGCAGCATGTTGATGGCGTTGAGGGCGGTCACGGCGACGAAGCCCGCGGCGAGCCACGGGTGCGGAACGAGCAGCCCCTGAGCGATGATGTCCTCGGCGACGAAGGTGAGGGTGAGAGGGAGGCCCACCGACGCCATTCCGAATACGAAGGCGAGCCCCGCGAGGAGCGGCGCCTGGTTGACCAGCCCGTGATGGCGCACGATGTCGACGGGGCCCCGTCGGCTGCGGATGGCCTGCGCGGTCAGCAGGAAGCCTGTGAGCGCTGGGCCGAGTGCCAGCCACAACGTGAGGCCCCCGTGGACCGCCACCTCCTCGGAGGAGCACAGTGCAAGGAAAACCAGCGCGATCTGCGACGCCACCAGGTAGCCGGCCAGTCGAAGCTGCTTGCGCTGTCCAAAGGCCACGACCGCCAAATACATAGCCGCCGTCAGCGCCCATGCTTCGAGCCACGGCTGGTCGGCGACGAATGCCTGTGAAAGAGGCGGCCCCAGGCGCAGCAGGGCGTAGGCGCCCGTGAGCGGCCCCACCACGGCGATGGCACGGGCGCCATCCCCAGCGTCGAGCAGGCGAACCCATGCCCGATGAAAGGGCGGGATGCCCATGCGTGCCGCGCTCGCGACGACGATGAGCAGCATCACCCAGGTCGTGGTCTGGGCAGGCAGGGTGCCTTCTTCGAGACCCCGCAGATCGAGGCGCCCGCCGACCGCGCCGATCCACACCACCGCGGCGCAGAGGGGCAGCGCCGAGGTCAGCAGCAGACGGCCCGCGAAGCGTCGGCTCGCCTCGTCGCTGCCGCTGAGCAGCGCGATGCCTGCGGTCCAGCCGGCGGCGAGGGTGACAAGGTCGGAAGCAAAGAACACGAGGAGGGTGGCGCCGGCGACGACGAGCAGCCGGGCCATGACCGAGCGGGTGAGCTCGCGCCTGGCGCCTGCTGCCAACACGGTCGTGGTCACCAGGCCTGTCAAGGTCGCCAAAAGGAGCGACTCCACGTCCGCCGCGAGCGAGACGCGGCCGGCCAACTCGGCGACGAGGGGTCCTCGCTGCCAGACGAACACGAGGACTCCGGCGGTCATCACGGTGGTGACCGCGGCCGAGGCGACAGCCCAGCGGGTGGCCTTCTGCTGCGTCACCTGACGGTTGACGAAGAGGCCGCCGAGCAGCCAGCTTCCGACGAGCACAAAGAGTAGGTTGCTCATCGTTTGCCTCCATCGGTAGCCGCCCGGCGCGGCACCGCAACGGGCGTGTCGGAGGTGCCGAGCCCCTCATCCAGGCGCGCCAATGCACGCGCCAGCGCGAAGAAAGGCCGCACCAGGAAGCGGTCGAAGAGCGCCTCGAAGTAGAAGCGATCGAGGGCTCGCAGATAGAGCCAGGCGCCGACGTGTCCGGGGAGCTTGCGCTCGATGTTGTCGAGGACGCGACCGGTCTCGAGCTCATGCTCGAGGGCGCCGTGGACCTCGTGCAGCTCGTGAAGGATCGCCGGCGCGCGCAGCAGTTGCCAGCACCGCAGGACCGCGTTGCCTACGAGATGAACCGACGCGACGGTCGGCAGGTGCAAGCCGAGTTCGACGAACATCAAGCCCACCTGCGTCATCGTCGCGTAAGCGAGCGTCGTCTTGACGTCGGACTCCACCCGGCCTGTGAGCGTGGCGGTCACGGCGGTGATGGCGCCCACCACGATGAGTGCCGCCGACGCGATCGGCGAGCGCTCGAACACCGGTTGCGCTCGGATGAGGAGGTAGACCCCCGCGTGCACGCTGAGCGCGCCGTAGAAGATGGCGCTCGAGGGCGTGGGGCCCTCCATGGCGCGGGGGAGCCAGCCCCCCACCGGCGCCTGCGCCGACTTGCCCATCGCGCCGAGCATCAACGCGAGCCCGACGACCGTCGCTCCACCGCCGCTCACGGCAGGCAGCCCCGCCGCCCACCGGCCGGGATCGACGTGCATGCCGGTTTCGTGCGCGTAGTGGTGGAGCATGATGATCCCCACCAAGAGCGCGACGTCGCAGCAGCGATAGGTGACGAACGCGCGCAGTCCGTTGCGGACCGGCATGGGGCGCTCGTGAAAGAAACCGATGAGCAGCGCCGAGGTGATGCCCACGATCTCCCAGCCCACGAAGAGAAGATCAATGCTGCCGGCCGTGACGATGAGTAGCATCCCGACGGCGAAGAGATCGAGCAGGAGGTAGAAGCGCGTGTGACCGCGCTCCCCGTGCAGGTAGGTCACGGAGAAGTGCCCGATGAGCGAGCAGGCGCCCGCCGTGAGCACGATCATCATGGCCGCGAGAGGATCCAAGAGGAAGTTGACGTGGAAAGCGTGATGCCCCGCTTCGAACCAGACGCCGGTCGTAATCTCTCGCGGACCGTCCTGAACGACGACCACCGCGATGGCGATGGCGCCTGCCAAGCTTGCGAGGAAAGCCGTGCGGGAGATGGCCACGACGTTTTCTTCTCGCGCTCGTCCCGTCACCATGAGTGCCGCGATGGCGAGGGTGGCCAGGGCGGGAGCGAGGATCGCGACTGCAAGGGCGACTCCGTCGATGTGTTCAAGCATCGGTCTTCTCCAAACCTGCACGCACACGGCAGGGGGCTACGTTGGCGCGGGTACTGCGGTAAGCGTCGAGGGACCGGTCGAAGACTCCGACCTGATCGCGCTTGGGTTCGTAGCGGCGCCAGCCGAGGTGCGTCAGTTCCGTCAGGGTGCCGTCGTCGGGGTCCATGGCGACGATCTGGATCCATCGGTTGCTCACGAGTCGGCCCACCGCCGGGTTCCCCTCGGCGATGGCTTCGAGGCGCTCAACCGTCGCTTCGACGACGGTCACGAGCCGTACGGGCTCATGGATGTCGATCATCTGGTAGGCGAGGCCGGTCCGTAGGTCGCTCTCGTGACCGTTCATGACGCCGTGCAACCCCGTGACGTTGTGCGGGAGCTTGGTGCCGCAGCCGTAGTGATCCTGATCGACCGTCGAGAAGTAGTACTCGAGGTTGATGCCGGCGCCGACGGGGCCGACGCTCGCCAGGAGGTTGGCGAGGATGGTGCCGTCGGGATCCCGCGTCGGGTCGTAGGAGACGAGGAAGGCGCGCCGATCGAGGAACAGCCCGCGCTCGAGCCATCGGCGTCCGACGAGGCAGAGTGCGTTCGTACAGTGGTTGTACTCCGAGCGAGGCTGGGCGAGGTCCTGCGCGCGGGCCTCGACGTGAGCTCGGGCAGCTTTCGGGCTCGCCTCGAGCGATATCGTCTTGAAGCGACGGCAGCGCTCGTGGGCGTTCTGGTCGAGGGCCGCCTCCAGGTCCTTGCGGGTTGACGCGAGAAGGTCCCGGTGCGACTCGGGAACGTCCTCCAGGTCGTCGAGCCGGATCTCGTCGGCGCAGGTGTCGTGGAGGCCTCCGACGAAATAGGTTTCGTCGCCGATGTCGATGCCTCGCGCTCGGAGTGCTTCGCGGATGGCTGGGAGATTGGCGAGATGGGCGAAGAGGCGGGCGTTGGGTCCACCCGGTCCGCCCGCGCAGGCCCCACACTGGTAGGCCGCTTCGTGCGGGTTGTTCGAGGTCGTCGAGCCGTGCCCGAGGATCACCACCAGGGGGGCGAACTCCGACCAGCCCGCAGTCTGGAAGATGTCGGCCATGATGTCGGCGGCCTCCTCGATGTCGTAGCCGAGCTCTCCCTCCCGCAGGGCCGTCAGCCGCGTGGGGGGCGGGCGGAGCACGGCGTTGCGCATCGTCTCCCGGAAGCGATGCGCCTTTCGCGGTGCGACGACGCGGATGGCCATCGGCACCGCTTCAAGGGCGCCGGCGATCGAGAGCGAGAGGCCACGGAGCATGGTTCGAGAGCTGACATGGCCGGCGAAGCCCGTGCGCCCGACGAGCTTCCAGCGGCGCTCCCAGCGCTTGGCGCCCTCCTCGTCTTGGGGCACCTCGTGCACGCGGTGGTCGGGCTCCCGCGAGGCCGGGCACAGGCCGCGCTCGTGAGCGTCCATCAAGCCCTTGTACGCGATCGCCAGGCCGTAGAAGCCGGCGATGCCCCAGGTCTGGTAGCGCGTGCCCAGCTCCTCCAGGTGCCGGCGGATCGACTCCTCCCGGTCGTCGATGCAGAAGGCGACCTGGACCTCGGGCTGGGGTTCGCTGCGGGTGCGCTGCACCTCGGCGACGGCGGAGATCGCGTCCAGGGCCTCGTGCCGCTGCTGTCGTTCGTAAGCTTCCTGCCAGATGGACCGGCGGAGCGTCGAGTGCAGCGCGTCGATGGCTTCGAGCAGCGGGCGGCCGTCATCGAGAGCCTCGAGGGTTTCGAGGTCGAGGCCTGCGAGCTGCGCCACGCGGAAGAGCGTCGCCGCGCCTTCCCGGACCTCCGAGCAGTCGACGGGGCGGCCGGCGTCGAGCATCTCCCGGGCGCTGTCAAAGCCGGCGCCGCCGGCGATGTCCTCGAGGATGCAGCGCTCGACCAGCAGCCGCACCGCGAGGTAGTCCTCGAGGGCGTAGTCGAGGGCGCGCACCCGGTCGCGCGGGTGGGACTGGAGGCGGCGGAACATGCCGGCCCACCCCGGCAGCGCCAGGGCCTCGTCGGTGAGCACCCGCTCCCAGCGCTCCGGCGCGATCCCGAGGCTTTCGAGGGAGCGGCGAATCGAGCCCAAGGCATCGAGTTTGTCGGCTCGTTCGCGGCGCGCTTCGGTCCGCAGCCGCCCGCGCCACGGAGCCGGCAAGCTCGAGGAGGCGGAAGCGAGCTCCAGGAAACCTCGGTAGAAGCCGAGTTCTCGGTGCGGCATCGGCCAGTAGGCCAGACCTCCGTCGAGGTAGGCGCCGCAGAGTCGGATGAGGGTGGGATGCAGCTCGTCTTCGACGTCGACGCCGTGGTCCGTGCGCAGCCGCTCGCGCCAGGGCGCGGTCTGGGCGGTGCGGGATGCCGGGAGCGTGGAGAGCTCGAGGCAGCGCGCCCACAGGCAGCGCAGCGCGAGGGGCTGCGGATCGACGCGAAGCCGCCGGCCGATCGGCCCGAGCCGGTCCACGACCCCCGCTTCTCCCTCCTCGACGGATGCCCTCCCGCGTACCCACGCCTCGCCCCGCTCGACGATGGTCGCGACGGTGCGGTCGAGGGCGGCGGCGTCCGCTCCCTCGATGGGTTGGTCGAGCAGCGAGCCCTCGTGGATCGCGTAGTCGAGCTCGGCGCCCGCCAGGGGCTCCACCTCGTGGAGCATGAGCAGTCGGCAGAGGGCCGAGCGCGTCAGCCCGGGAGCGACCGGTTCGTCGGCGTCGGGGAGGCCTTCGAGGGCAAAGTCGAGGTCTTCGGCGCGGATGCGGCCTCGGGCGAAGGCCTCCCGGAAGCGATCCTCGGGGAGGTAGGGTTCGGCGCCGAAGATCCGCTGGGCCTCCGCGACCGCCTCATGGAAGGGCAAGTGCTCGAAGGCGTGCAGCGTGTTGTGGTGGACGAACGCCGGAAGCGGCGCCTGGGTCGGCAGCAGGTGGGCGATGTGCGCGATCGCCTCTTCGAGGGACGCCCTCCACGGCTCCTCGTCGGTCTTGCGCAGCTCGACGACGTTCATGACGCGCTCCTCTGTTGGCGGCGGGTCGCGAGGCTGTGATCGCTGAGGCGGCGGTGGTGTTCGAGGCCTTCGAGCTTGATCGCTCGCCCTTCGTTGATCAGGTAGTGGAGCTTCTCGAGGACCGTGTGGTCGACGAGCCGCGCTTCGGACAGGTCGAGGATCAGCGCCTTGCCTTCTTCGCGCGCCTTTTCGAGGTGCTTCTTGATGCCGAGGAAGTTGGAGAAGACCGCCGCGCCGCGGATCTCGAGGCGCCGGGTCTTGTCGTCGACGTCACGGGTGACGATGTCCGCCTTGAAGAGATTCTTCGCCGGCGCGCCGTTGAACAGGTGCATGACCAGCTTGACGACGATCCCGACGGCGACGCCGATGAGGAGGTCGGTCGCGAGGGTCACGACGAAGGTCGTCAGGAAGATGGTGAGCTGGTCGCGCCCGAGTTTGTACATGTGGGAGAACTCGCGGGGCGAGGCGAGGCGGAAGCCCGTGTAGACGAGCATCCCGGCGAGGGCCGCCAGCGGGATCTGCGTGAGCACGAAGGGCAACGCCACGACAAAGATCAGCAGGAACATGCCGTGGAAGAAGTTCGCTAGCCTCGACTTGGCGCCGGCGTTGATGTTGGCGCTGCTGCGGACGATCTCGCTGATCATCGGCAACCCTCCGATGAGGGCACACACGAGGTTGCCGATGCCGGTCGCCAGGAGGTCCTTGTTCAGATCGGACTCGCGCTTGGCGGGGTCGAGCTGATCGACGGCCTTGACGCTGAGCAAGGATTCGACCGAGCCGACCAGCGCGTACATGACCACGTACTTGAGCGAGACCGGGCTGAACACCTGCGAGAAGTCCGGCAGCGTGAGGGCGTCCAGGACGTTGCCCGGGAGCTGGACGAGGAAGGTCGGCCCGACCCGGTAGACTTCGCCGTTGAACTGGTACTCGTGCTCGGTGCCGAAGTGGAAGTAGAGCTCGAGGGGGATGGCGAGCGCCAACACCACGAGCGGCGCGGGGATCTTCTTCAGACGTCCCGGGAGGTGCGGCATCACGAAGAGGATGAGCAGCGCGAGGGCGCCGATGAGGAAGACCTCGGGGTTGGCGTTGAAGATGGACTCCGGGACCTCGGCGAGGAGCTCGAGGGGCTCCTTGCCGTGCGGGTTGACGCCCATCGTGATGTGAATCTGCTTGCTGACGATGATGACGCCGATGGCTGCCAGCATTCCGTGCACGACGTTGGACGGGAAGAAGTCGCCAAGCTTGCCGGCCTTCGCCAGGGCCATGACGACCTGCACCCCGGCGGCGAGCACACCGACCGCCAAGGCCCGCCGATAGCCGAGGGCGACGTCGTCGCCGCCGAGCTCCGTGACGGCGCCCAAGGTGATGACGATGAGACCGGCGGCGGGGCCCTTGATGGTCAGCGGTGCGCTGCCCAGCCAGGTGACGAGGACGCCACCGACGATGGCCGTGAGGACGCCGGCGATGGGCGGGAAGCCGCTGGCCATGGCGATGCCGAGGCTGAGCGGTAGGGCCAAGAGGAAGACGAGGAAACCCGCGAGCAGGTCGGACTTCCACGTGTCTCCGGGCGTTTCCGGGACAGAGGACGCAGACATAGGTGGACTCCTGGAGCGAGAGGAGGGTCGAGGTTGAAGGCGAATGGAGGGAAAGGGACGGATCGGAGCCGCGCCGCGGCCTCAGGTCGCGGGCGTCCGTCGCAGCGCGCTGGAGAGGCGCGAACGGATCAGGCGATGATTCGGTCCACGGGGGGACCGCGAGCGCTGACGGCACCCCCAGAGCGGTCCGGGGTCGCCGTCGCCGCCAAGGCTCCATCGGCGCTGTAGCGCAGCGGCGCAGGCCGGAGCGTGCCGTTCTCGGCGGGCAGAGCCCAGGGCGTCGGGTCCGCCTCGCGCTCGGCGCGCTCCTCGACCTCGACGGTCTCGGCCGCCTCCGCCAGAAGGGGGACATCCGCGGGGTGGTGCTCCTCGACGCGCGCCGCATCGGCCCCCACCACGGCCGCGTTCGGCGGCGCCGCGGCGGTGAGGGTGAGGCAGAGCGTGAAGAAACGCACCATGGTCCAGAGCATGAGTTCGAGGCCCGCGGGCCGCAAGTCTTCGGGCGAAACTTTTTGTTCTTTCGGTTGAGCCTTCGTGCGGCTTTAGCGGCAGTCCGTCGAACGATCGGCGTGTCCCGGGCCGTGAGACACGAAGAAACAGCCGGGGGCGGTCCGGGGGTGGTTGCTTCGGACGACGTGGAGGGTTAGGGCGGCCGTGGATGGCGCCCCGCCCACGGAACAAGAGTTTGGGGCTCCTCGAGCTCGTCGCGATCGCGCTTGGGGGCATGGTGGGCGGCGGCATCTTCACCATCCTGGGCATCTCGGCGGACATGGTCGGCTACTGGACGCCGGTGGCGATCGCCCTCGGCGGTGGGGTCGCCGCCTTGGCGGCCTACTCCTACGTGAAGCTCGGGGTGCTCTACCGTGACGAGGGCGCGACCTACGCCTTCATGAAGCGCAGCTTTCCCAGCTCGAGCGTGGCCGCCGCGATCGTCGGGTGGACGGTCATCTTCGGTTACATCTCGACCCTCGCACTCTACGCCTACACTTTTGCGGCCTATGCGGCGGGGGCGATCGAGTTCGAGCACCCCGATCTCGCGCGTTCGGGCATCGCCGCCCTCGTGCTGCTTCTCTTCGCGGTCATCAACCTCGTGTCCGTGCGAGGCATGGGGCGAATCGAAGACCTTCTCGTCTATACGAAGCTCATCGTGCTCGCCTTCATCGCCACGGTGCTCGTGGCGCATGGGGACGTGTCGGAGCTCGCCGAGCTGCGCGTCCACGAGGTTTCGGCGGGGGCGATCCTCACCGTCGCCTCGATCACCTTCGTCGCCTACGAGGGCTTTCAGCTCGTGATCAACGCCGTCAACGAGATGGAGAATCCCGAGCGCAACATTCCCCGGGCGATCTACCTGGCGATCTTGCTCGTGGTGCTCATCTACGTGGGCATCGCCATCGCGGCGCTGGCGGCCATCCCCCTCGAGGATCTGGCGCGCAGCAAAGAAGACGCGCTCGCTGCGGGCGCTGCCGATGCGATCGGTGTCTGGGGGCGACGGCTCGTCGTCTTCGGCGCCATCCTCGCGACCTCGAGCGCCATCAGCGGCACAGTCTTCGGCTCGTCGCGCCAGATGGCAGCCATCGCCGACGACGGATTCTTTCCCAGGTGGCTTTCGCGCCGTGGCTCCGACGGTATCCCTCGCGTCGCCATCGTCACCATGACCTTGACGGCGATCCTTCTCATCTTCTCGGGGGGACTGCGGCTGATCCTGGAGTTCGGATCCATCACGTTCTTGCTGGTGTCTTTCCTGACCGCCTACGCGAACCACCACGTGCGCGAGCGCTCGGGGGCGCACACTTCGCTCACCGTGGGCGCGATGGTGGGGCTCGGGGTCGCGACCGTGCTGATCCTCGTCTACGAGGCGACGCACCAGCCCGAGCAACTCGTGTTCATCCTCGCCGTCTACGCGTTGCTTGCGGTCGGGGCCATCGCCTACGGGCGGCGCCGCTCCCGGTGAGGCCGTTGCGTGGCGCCGGCGTCCGGCTCACCGTCCGTCGTGGCCGACGCGGACCGCGAGCGATGGGACGCGCGCTACCGCGCGGGCGGGGGCGGCATGGACGCCCCTGCATGGTTGACCCCCTTGGCCGACGAGCTGCCTTCCGGCGGCCGAGCCCTCGACGTGGCTGCCGGCGCCGGGCGCCTCTCCCTATGGCTTGCGCGCCGGGGCTTCGACGTCTTGGCCGTGGACATTTCCCCCGTGGGGTTGGCGTTGGCGCGCGGAGCCGCCGCCAGCGAGGGGTTCGACGTGCAGACCCGCGCGATGGACCTCGAGCGCGAGCCGCTGCCGTTCGGTCCCTTCGAGCTCATCGCGTGCTTCCACTATCGGCAGCGGTCGCTCTGGCCGCTCCTCGCAGCGCGACTGGCGCCGGGCGGGGTCTTCGTCGCGGAGCTCGCCACGGTCAAGAACCTGGAGCGGCACGCGCATCCCTCGCGCCGCTGGCTCGCCGAGCCCAACGAGCTCCTGCGCGCCTGCCGCGAGCTGGAGATCGCGTACTACCGCGAGGGGTGGGTGGGCGACCGCCACCTCGCGCGCCTCGTCGCGACGCGCCCCCTCCGACAGCCCGGCCCCGGCGCTGGGCTCAAAGCTTGCCCGCGAGGAGCTCCTTGAGCCGAGCATAGGCGCGGTGGGCGCGCACCCGGACGGCGCCTTCGGAGCTGCCCACGATCTCGGCGACCTCGCGGTAGGGGCGCTCCTGGAACCAGTGCAGCTCGATCACCTCCCGCTGGGAGGGGGGCAGCGCGGCCAGGGCCGCCTCCAGTGCGCGTTTGCGTTGCGCCAGCTCCAGGCCGCTGCGCTCGGCCTTCGGTGCCGGACGGGTGTCCACGTCGAGGTCGGCGTGGGGTCGACGTTTTCGCCGTCGCCAGTGTTCGCGGACGAGGTTCATGGCGATGGTGAGAAGCCACGGCCGCAGCCGTGAGTCGGCGCGGAAGTCGTGACGCGCGCGATGGAGCCGGAAGAAGCTCTGCTGGGTGAGCTCGCGGGCGAGGTCCTCATCGTGGAGGTGACGCTTGATCATGCCGTAGAGGATCGGGCCGTAGCGCTCGAAGAGCGCGCGGAATGCCGCCTCATCGCCAGCCACGTAGGCGCGCATCAGCTCTTCGTCGCTTCGGTCCTCCATCCTGCCGGCGAAGCATACCGCCGGCGGTGCGGGATGGGGGTAGGACTCGTGGGCCCAGGCGATCGCGGCCATGGCCAGGACTACGTGCGCGCTTCGCCGCCGTTACACGGGACTGCTGGGCGGTCCCAGGTTCGGACCCCTCGCGGCGCCCGGCGGCGTTGGTCTATGCTCGCCGGCCATGGACGCAGATGCGCTACGAGAGCTCTTCGCCGAGCACGGGATCCGGAAGGTCAAGGTTGGAGGCGTGGACGTAGACGGGGTCTTGCGGGGGAAGCTGATCTCCCTCGACAAGTTCTGGTCTGCCGTCGACAAGGGCTTTGGCTTCTGCGATGTGATCTTCGGGTGGGACATCGCCGACGTCCTCTATGACAACGCGGCGGTCACCGGGTGGGACACGGGCTACCCCGACGCCCTGGCGAAGATCGACCTCTCCACGTTCCGGGTGCTCCCCTACGAGAGCGACACGGCCTGTTTCCTCGTCGACTTCCACACGCCCGACGGGAAGGTGCACCCTGCTTGCCCCCGGGGGCTCCTCAAGCGCGTTGCTGCGCGGGCCGAGGCGAGCGGCTACCACCCCGTGTTCTCGGCGGAGCTCGAGTTCTGGGTCTTTCGCGAGAGCCCCGAGTCGCTGTATGCCAAGCGCTTCACCGAGCTGACGCCGCTCAGCCCCGGCATGTTCGGCTACTCCTGGCTGCGCGAAGGTTACTACCAGGCGTGGTTGCACGACGTGCTCGACACGATGGAGGCGTTCGGCATCGAGGTCGAAGGCATCCACACCGAGACGGGGCCCGGCGTCTGGGAGGCGGCGCTGCGCTACGACGACGTCGTGCGCGCCGCCGACAAAGCTGCGCTTTTCAAGACGACCCTCAAGCAGGTCTGCCATCGCCACGGGCTGGCCGTGACCTTCATGGCCAAGTGGAACGCGGACCTGCCCGGCTCCAGTGGGCACCTGCACCAGTCGCTCTGGGACGGTGAGGCGAAGACCAACCTCTTCGCGGATCCGAAGGGCGAGCACGGCCTGAGTGACCTCGGCCGCAGATACCTGGGCGGGCTCGTTCAGACGGCCCCGGAGCTCACCGCGTTCTACTCCCCTTTCGTCAACTCTTACCGTCGCTACGTGCCTGGGGTGTGGGCGCCGCTCACGGCTTCCTGGGGCGTCGAGAACCGCACCTGCGCGGTGCGGGCGATCAACGGCCCGTCGCCCTCGGCGGTGCGCTTCGAACTGCGTCAGACGGCGGCCGACATCAACCCCTACGTCGCCATGGCGGCGAGCTTGGGAGCCGGCCTGTGGGGCATCGAAAACGCAGCCACGCCGCCGCCGGAGACGCAAGGGGACGCCACGAATGTCGGGGAACCTCTGCCCAAGACCCTGGACCAGGCGGTCGAGCGCCTGCGCGCCTCGGAGGCGGCGCGGGAGATCCTCGGGGAGCCCTTCGTCGACCACTATCTGCGCAC
>JALVDI010000278.1 GCA_027009115.1 Polyangiaceae bacterium
CGATCGGCGCCTGCGTCGCCGCCGCCTGCGTCGCCGCCGCCTGCGTCGCCGCCGCCTGCGTCGCCGCCGCCTGCGTCGCCGCCGCCTGCGTCGCCGCCGTCGCTGCCACCGGAAGCGTCCTCAAAAGCGGCGTCTTCTCCGGCGTCGCCCGCCGCCGCGTCGCCCGCGTCGCCCGTGCCCGCGTCGCCCGTGGTGGCCGCGTCGCCCGCCGCCGCGTCGCCCGCGTCGCCCGTGCCCGCGTCGCCCGTGGCCGCGTCGCCCGTCGCCGCGTCGGGGCCATCGTCGCCGCCACAGGCGACGAGCAACCCGACGAGGACGACGAACGAAGGAGCGACGGTACGAAGCATGAGAAGCATGAGGGGAGGATGCCTTCCCCCCGTCGGGCTCCGCAACGGGCTATGATGCCGCCGTGGCGTCACGTTTCGCAGCCGAGATCGAGGCCGGCCTCGCGCGGCCGCTCCTTGGGGGGCCACCGCGGCCGGTTCGAGGCGGCCAGGAGGGTGCCATCGCGGTCGTCGAAGACGGCGAGGTCCTGTGCGAGCTTGCCCCGGCAGGCTCTGCCAAAGCGCAGCTCTATCGCCTCGCCGCCGGAAAAGGCCTCGACCCCGTGTTTCCGGACGCCGTGCGGGCGGAGGTCGCCGGCTGGCAGAGTGACCCTGGAATCGACGATCCCGCCCTCGACGATCGCACCGCGCTGCCTTTCGTCACCATCGACGGCTCCACGAGCCGCGACCTCGATCAAGCGCTCTACGTCGAGCCCGAAGGGGAGGGTCACCTCGTCTACTACGCGCTGGCGGACGCCGCGTTCTATGCCCAGCCCGGCACGGCGCTCTTCGCCGAAGCGCTGCGCCGGGGTGCGAGCTTCTACCTGCCGGGGATCATGGTGCCGATGCTTCCGGCGGAGCTCTCCGAAGGGCTCGTCTCGCTCAACCCGGACGAAGACCGCCGCGCCATGCTCTTCGTGATGCGCTGCGACGCGACGGGTCGGTGCACCGAGACCTTCGTGCGGCGGGCGCGGATACGGAGCCGCGCCAAGCTCGATTGGGACAGGGTGCAATCGTTCTACGACGGCGGCGACGGCTTTGGCGGGGCCATCGACCGGAGCCTGCGCGCGCTTCGGGTCGTGGGCGAGCGGCGGATGAAGCTCGCCGAGCTGCGCGGCGTCGTGCGTTATCGCCGCACGGAGGTCGACGTGGGCCTCGACGGAGACGAAGGCATGCGCTTCGTGATCCTCGACCACAGCCGCCGGGAGGTCGAGCGCTACAACGAGCAGCTATCGCTGATGTGCAACGTCGAAGGAGCCAGGCTGCTGGCCCGTGGCGACGACCCGAACGTCGAGGCGATCTATCGCGTGCACCCGCCTCCCGACGACGAACGCCTGGAGGCCTTCGAAGCGATGCTGGAGACCTTGGCCGCGCGCCGGGGGCTCGACCCGAAGGAATGGGTCTGGACGCGCGAGGACGGGCGGACGCTTGCGGAGTACCTCGACCAGTTGCCACGAAGCGGGCGCGCGGGACGGCTCGCGCGGGCGATCCATCGCCAGGCGGTGATGGTGAACCTGCGCTCTTCGTTTCAGACGAAGCCGGGCGTCCATCACGGCGTCGGCGCCGAGGTCTACGCACGCTTCAGCGCGCCGATGCGCGAGATCGTCGGCGTCTACCTCCACCTGCAGCTCTGGGAACAGCTCGAAGGCCGCGGCTCGCGGGACGAAGCGCTGCAGCAGGCGGTCGTCGACAAAGCCAACGAGGTCAAGCAGATCCAGCGTGCGCTCACCCACGAAGCGAACCGGCTCGTGCTCGACCAGCTCTTCGCGCAGCGCCGCTCCTTCGAAGGTACGGTCATGGGCCTGACCCGAAGCAAGATCCACGTGACGCTGGATGCCCCACCCATCGACGTGAAGGTCTACGCGCGCCACCAGCGTCCCCTCTCGGGGCCGCTCGAGCTGTCCGACCAGGGGACCGCGATGGTCGCTGGGGGTGAGGTCTTCTGCCGGCTGGGGGACGCCGTGCAGGTGCGGGTGGAAGGGCGCGACGCAGAGACCGACCGCTGGATCCTCATCTTGGAACGCTCGCCGAAGGAACGAGAGGAACGATGACGCGCCAGGAACCTACTTCGAACTGCCCCGGCGCGGCTCGGCACCTGCGGAGCGCCCTGGGCTTGAGCGCCCTGCTCCTGGTGGCCTGTGCCGATGGAGTCAGCGGCGCGGACACGGGCCGGCGCGATGCGTCGAACCCGGACGCGGGCACGGACGCGGGCATGGACGCGGGCATGGACGCGGCCTTCGACGCCGCCGTCAGCGGCGACTGTGTCGGTAGGGCGGAGGGCACCCCTTGCGATGCGGACGGCAACGGCTGCACGATGGACCTCTGCCGCGGTGGCCGCTGCGTGCTCGGTGGTCCCGCGGACTGCGACGACGGAGTCTCGTGCACCATGGACGGCTGCGTCTCCACGGGCCCGATGACCTACCGGTGTACGAACGAGGTCGCCGGCAATAGCTGCGTCATCGAGGGCATTTGTGTCGCGGACGGCGCGGCCAACCCGGCGGACACATGCCAGGTATGCGACGCCTCCCGGCCCGACGCCTGGAGCCCGCAGACCGGCCCCTGCGACGACGGGGACGCATGCACGACGGGGGATAGCTGCGCGACCGGAAGCTGCGTGGGCACTCCGCGGCTCGACTCTTACGAGCCGAACGACGGGCGAGGTAGCGCCTCCCGCCTGCCCGGCGTCAGCGACCGTGACGCCTTCGGTTCCGCGGACACGATCCGGCCAAGCATCTACCCGGAGGGCGACGTGGACTGGTTCGTCTACAACGACAGCGACGACTTTGGCGGCTCGATCTTTCCGCGCGTCGAGCTGCGCGACATTCCATCCGGCTCGAACTACGATCTTTGCGTTTACCTCGACTGCGAGAGCAGCTTCGTCTCGATCACGTGCACGATTGGGACCCGAGGCGCCGAGATGGGCGGGTTGCCGTCGTGCTGCAGCATGCAGTCGGGCAACGCCGACGAGATCGTCCGCATCGATCACGACTGCAGCAGCTCCGATGACAGCGCCGATCTCTACGTGGCGGTCGTCAAGGTGGAAGGCCCCGCGAGCTGCGAGACGCCCTACTCGCTCACTTACGGCGACGACTGACGCCGCGGGAGCCTCCATGGGCCGTCAGTTCAGCGCGTGCGCGGCGTCCACTCCCCGGGCGGGCACGTTTCGCGGGAGGCACCGGTGGAGGCATCGTTGAACACTGACGAGATCGAGCTGTACGTGGTGGGTGGCCTCCTCGAACCGCTGCTTCGGGCGGCGGCCAACGAGCGCTCGATCGCAAAGCGGCGCTACCTCCTGCACGCCCTCGAACGAACGCTGCACCTGGCCGACCCGGGGATGGTGCCGGACGCCGCGCGTGAGGCCGCCAAAGGTCTGGGCTTGGCGCTCCCGGCCGCCGCCGCGATGGCTCCTCCGAACGCCGTGCGGGTGCCCTTCGTCGCTGGAGACTTCGGTTTCGTCCGTACCCTCCTGGTGACCTTTCGTCCGTGGAGCGATGTCCTCGACCGAGCCTTGAGCCACGGGTCGGCGACGACGGTGCTCGAAGCGCTGGAGCTCGCCGCCGAGCTGAGCGGTCGCGGGACGGCGGAGGGTTACACCTTGACGGCCGCGCAACCGCACGCCTTCGAGCTGCTGAGGGTCGAGGGCGACTCCCTCGGGGCAGCGACGTTCCTGAGCGCCGTGAGCCTCTGGACGCGGCGGCCCGTTCGGCCGGGCATCGTGGTCACCGGCGCGCTCCGCGGCTGGCGTATCGCTGGCGTCGGAGGCCTCGCCGCCAAGCTCGACGCGGTCCGGCGCACGCCCCTCGACCCATGCACTTTCGTCGTACCCGCGGCCGATCTTCGAGCGATCGGGCGCGCGGACGGCATTCAGGTCGTGGGCGTCGAGACGGCCGAGGCACTGATCGAGACCGCCCTCGAACCGTCGGCGCCCCAAGCCCCCGACAGCGAGGAGCTCGTGCACGACGCGATGCGTGCCTTCCGCGCCGGATGGCAGCGCTGGCACTGGGCGGGGCTCCAGGCCGAGCTCCAGCGCCTTCTGGGCATGCTGCCGGACCAACGCCCGGACCTGCTCGTGCAGGTGCATGCGATGCTCGCGGCGACGGTTCGCAACGGAGGGCGACCCGAAGAGAGCCTCGAGATCCTCGAGCGTGCCCGAGCCATCCTCGACACCCACGACGGACGGACCGGCGTGCCGGACGCGCCGCTTTCGTTCTTCTTTCGCCAGCGCGCGATGGCGCTTCGGCAGGTCGGCGCCTTCGACGCCGCCTGGGACGACGCCCTGAGCGCGATCCGTGCGGCCGAACATGGGCGGTTGCGGGGTGAGCTCATCCCCTCGCACGGAACCGCCGGTCTCATCGCGAGCTCCCGAGGCCAGGAGGGCATAGCCATCGAGCACCATCGACAGGCCCTCGCGATCGCTCTGCGCCATGCGCCGAGGAGCGCGCCGAGGAGCAGCAGCTACCTCGCACCTGCGCTGGCGCGCGCGGGGCGCTGGGACGAGGCCGAGCGGGCCTTCGGCGAAGGGCTCGACCAGATCGCACGCTACTCGTCGGAGCGTTCGAGCGCGAGCCGGAACGCCTGGCTGCGGGTGAACTACGCCGCTGCCCTCGCCGGCGGCGGCCACTGCAGCGCCGCCCTGGCGGTCCTCGATCATCCCTCGGTGCGCGACGCCGTGGCCGCGCAGCCGCAGCCCGGCCTCGAAGCGCGTAGGGCGCTGGGCATCGCGCTTGTGAGAGCCGGCCGCGATGCCGAGGGCTACGCGCTGCTCGCCGCGAGCCCGACGGCCTATGGCCGGCTCCTGGGCCCCCACAGTCGGAGCATCGCCGAGCAGAACGTCCTGCACGAGGCGCTCCTCCGCGTCGAACGCGGTGAGCTCACCCTCGACGCCCGGGCTCGGGCGCTCCGCGCCATCGACGGGATCCCTGCCTACGACGCCGCGGCCGCGTGGCTGCAGCCGCTCGCGGCCAACGCCGCGGACGCCATCGACGACATCGAGGCCTTTGGGGCCGCCGACGCCGCAGGGGCGATCGGTGCTCTCCTGGACGCATGCCAACGTCTTGGATGAGCCCGAGAGCGTCCTGGGTTGGTTGACGGCGAGCGCCTTGGTCCGCGAGCATCACTCGTGTGAAGGACCCGCTCGCGGCGATCGATGCCCTTCGTCGTGGGGCGACGGGCGCGGAGCTGGATCAGGCCCTCGCGGTCCTTTACGGCTGGCTCGACGCGCACCACGACCGCAAGCACGGACACAGCGAGTTTCGCCAGCGCACGGTCATCAAGGCCTACCGGCGCGCCTCGCGCTGCCGCGCGACGGACCGAAGGGGAGCCGAGGCGTGGCTCAACCGAATCTACCTCAACGTCGTGCGCGACGCGCACCGAGCCCGCCGGAGGGATCCCCTCGCGCAGAACGTCGACGCCTTCGAGACCCTGGACCGGCTCGCGGCCGAGAGCGGCGAGCCCGCCACAGCCGGCGATGAGGAAGAGCTGCCGCTGCACGAAGAGTGGCTCTTCGACGAGCTCGACCGTTGGCTCGCAGGCGCGTTCGAGCGCCCAGGGCCAAGGCAGAAGGCCCGCACCCAGGCGGAGGTGGCTTGGGAGCGACATATCCGACAGGCGTCGCCCGCGGTCATCTTGGCCGAGCTGACCGACCCGCCGGCAACCGCCACGCTCTACAAATGGGTCGAACGCGGTCGAGAGAAAGTGCTGCTCCCGTTCGTGGGGAGCCTCCTGGCGGGCGAGGATCTGCCGCCGCCCAAGCGGAGCTTCTGCGCCGAGCTTCAGCGCCTGCTCCAGGGGGCGCGCCGGGCGGATGCGGGCAAACCCCGTCACGGGCGCCGCGCCAGGCCGCCTGTCAGTCCGGAAGGAGCCGCGTCGTCTGTTCAGTATGACGAGCCGCCTCAAGACGCCGAGGCCGAGGGAGATCGCCATGAGTGAGCGGCTCTGGGCACGCTGGCGGGAGACCGTACGAGCCGCTCGGGCAAGCGCGCCCGAGCCGATCTGCGAGCAGAGTGGCTGGGTCGTGGCTCTGCACGTCCTCGGGCTCCTCCCCGACGCTTCCCCCGAGGAGCGGCAGACGGTCCGAAAGGCCCTCGCGCGCGCTCTCCCCGAATGCGACCCGGATCTTCGGCCGGTGGCGGAGGCGGCGCTCCGGCTCCTCGGTCACGGGCGGGAGGGGAAGCTTCCGCGGGACCTCCGGCGCCCGACGGCGCGTCGCCTGACCGGCCTGCTCCGCGCAGAGCTCGACCCCGTCGCTGCGGCCTATTGCGCCGGTTGGCTCAGCCGGCATCCGACCGAGGCCGAGCTGCTGCGTGCCCTCGCCCGGGCGGAAGGCGCCACCGCTCCTCGACGGATCGCCGTGGCCGCAGCGAGCGCGAGTCGGATGCGGGACCCGAGCGAAGGTCACCTCGTCGCGACGCAGGACACGCCGGCGGCTCAAGCCGTGTGGTTCGCGGATGCCGGCGAGCTCGCGATCTACGCGCAGGACGCGGTGCCCGTGCGGGTCGAAGCCGAAGGGGTGACGACGTGCGAGATCGCGCCCGGCTACTGGATTGGCCAGGTGGCCGACGGCCTTCGCTCGGTGACGGCCACCGTCTATGTCGGCGACGAGACCTTCGAGTGGCCCCTGGTGCTCCCGTGAACGGCGGAGCTGTCGCAAGCAACGATACGACTCTGATGAACTTCTCTCCCGCACTGCAACGCGCGACCGTCGGGCTTGTCGCCATTCTCCTCGTCGCTTGCGGAGGAGGCTCCGGCGACGAGGACGCGGGGCGAGCCGACGCGGGAGCACGCGACGCGGACACCCTGCGGGACGCCGCCGCCGACCGCGGGCCCTCGGACGCCGGCGCAGCTCGCGACGGATCGTCCGATGCCTCGAACCCGCCCGATGGGGGCGCCGCGCCGTGGCGGCCGCGACCGGGCACGACCTGGTACTGGCAGTTGACCGGCCCCGTCGATCGAAGCCGAGACGTCGACGTTTACGATATCGATCTCTTCGAGATGACCGACGCCGACGTTCGTGCGCTCAAGGATCGCGGCGTCGTCCTCGTCTGCTACTTCAGCGCTGGAAGCTACGAGGAGTGGCGACCGGACGTCGACGACTTCCCGAGCTCGGTCCTCGGCAACCCCCTGGACGGGTGGCCGGGCGAGCGATGGCTCGACCACCGCGACCCAGCGGTCCGGGCCATCATGAGCGCGCGCCTGGACCTCGCCGTCGCCCGCGGCTGCGACGCCGTCGAACCGGACAACGTGGACGGGTGGGCCAACGACCCCGGCTTTCCCCTCACCCGTGACGACCAGCTCGACTATCTCCGATGGCTCTCGGAGCAGGCGCACGCACGGGGCCTCAGCGTGGGGCTCAAGAACACCCTCGACCTGCTGCCGGAAGTGATTTCCCGCTTCGACTGGGCCCTCAACGAAGAGTGTCTCCAGTTCGATGAGTGCGACGCCTACGCGCCGGCGCTGGCCGCCGGTCTGGCGGTCTTCCACGTCGAATACCACGGGACCCTCGACAGGATCTGCGACCGCGTGCCCGCGGGCTTTTCCAGCGCGCGAGCGAACCTCGACCTCGACGGCACACGCTGGGACGTCTGCTGGGGGCGCTGAGCCCGCCCAGCGGTCCCTCCGCAGGTTCGGGCCCGAGGGAGCTTCGGCGAGCCGAGATCGGAACGGTGGCTGCGCGTGGACGCGAACGGTAAACTCGCGTCCGCCGTGCCCAAGATGACAGCCGAACATGCGCCTTCGAAGCCAAGAGCCACGGATCGATCGACGATCGCTGTTGAGATGCGCTCAAAGACCGCGGGCGTCGTCCTCGCCCTCGCTGCGTTGGCGAGCCTTGCGGCCGCCCAGCGGTTCCCTCGACCGCCGGCGTCCAACGACCCGCGCCTCACGGCGCCTCCGCCGAGGCCGGGAGCCGACGGGGCGCAGGAGCGCGCGAGGCTCCTCTTCGAAGCCATCGTCCGCGACGACCCCGAGCATGGCCTCCCGTTTTTCATGCCTCGCGAGGTCTTCCGGCAGATCAAGGGTGTGGCCGACCCGGACCGGTTCTACGATCGGATGCTCGCGCTCTTCCACCGCGACGTACACGCGCTCCACCAGCAGCTTGGGCCCGACGCCGAGCGGGCCGAGTTCCTTCGTCTCGAGCTGTCGCGGCGCCGTTCCTGGGTTCGGGTCCGGGAGGAGTCCAACCGGCTCCCCTATTGGGCCCAGCGGCACAACTGGCTGTATTTTCGCGTAGGCGACGAGGAGCGTCGCTTCGAAGTGCGGACCCTCAACCTATGGGACGGCCAGTGGTACTTGACGCACCTGAGCGAGTTCCGCCACTGACCTCCGGGCGCTGAGCTGGCGGAGGCATATCGAGGGCTGCCTCCGGATGGCGGGGTCGTGGAATCAGTCGAGTCCGACGTCCCCGAATTTCTCGCGCATCTGGAGGAACTCGAGGAACTCGTGCAGCCGCATCACGTCGGGGATCCGAAAGCCCGTCGGGGTTTGCTCGACGATCTTCAGCCGGTCGAGGCGCCGGAGCACGGCGGCGACCTCTTCGGCCGTCAGTCCGACCTGCGTGGCGAGGCCGCTCATGTCGAGGGGCACGAGCACCGAGCCGTCGGGCTGGGCCTCGCCGTTGAACTCGGCCTCGTGCGCGAGGCCCAAGATGACCCGCGCCTTGGGGTCGCGGTGCATCAGCAGATCGATGAGGGTGTTGGCGCTGTCCAGGCGGCGGGCGAGCTTCTTGATGAGCCGCACGGCGATCTCCGTGTTGCTCACGATCATCGCGCCAAAAGTCTTCGCGTCGATCCGCAGCAGGCGCGCGTCCTCGACGACCTCGGCGCTCGCCGTGCGCGGCTTGCTGTTGAGGAGGGCCATCTCCCCGAAGAAGTCGCCTTGGTCGAGGATCGCGAGCTGCTTCTCCTGACCGCGGACCTCGGTGAAGATGCGGATCTTCCCGCGCTGGATGACGTACATCTCGTCTCCCTCGTCCCCGTCCCGAAAGAGCAACGTCCCGGCAGGGGCGTCGATGGCCAGCTTGGCGAGCTTGTCCGTCATCGTCACGAGTGTCGCCTCCGGCACGCCCGCGGTAAAGGCACCGCTGCGCGGTTCGGGGCAGCCTCCCGCCACAGACCGAGCGCGCGCGCCGTGTGCGGAGCGGCCCGGGGCCAAAGCTCCAGATGCGCGCGCAACAAGCGGAGGTCCTCGGGGCGGTCCACGTCGTACCAGGGCTCGAGGAGACGGGCGTTCACGGTCCGTCGAGTGTCCGCGAGCGCATGGCTCGTGGACCAACGCACGGCCTCGAAACGCGGAACTTCGCGGCTGCCGATGAGGTAGTAACCGCCGTCGGCGGCCGGACCGAGCACGGCGTCGCCGCGCTCGAGATGCGCGAGGGCCGCCCGAAGGCATCGACGCGGGAGCGTGGGCACGTCGGCTCCGACGATGAGCGCCGCGTCGGACCTTCGGAGCATCGCCGCGAAGGCCCCGCGCATCCGCTGTCCGAGGTCGCCGCCGCGCTGGGCAAATGCCGGCAGGCCGCGCCGAGACCATCGCTCCCCGGCGAACCAGATCTCCACCGCGCAGGACGTGCCCGCGAGCGAGTCGAGGGTGTCGTCCACCATCGCACGGTAGAGCGCGCAGGCTCCCTCGGCGCCGAGGGCGGGGATCAGCCGGGTCTTCACGCGCCCGGCCACCGGTGCCTTGGCAAAGAGCGCGACGGCGACCTTCATGGACTGCCCTTGGGCCGCGAGCCGCGCTTCCGCACAGGCGGCGCGTACTTGGCGAGAAGCCACAGGATCTTGGCGCTCGCGCCGAGGGTTCCCCGGAGTGTCCCGCTCACCTTGCTCCGGCCGATGCGATCCCGATACGACACCGGTACTTCGGCGCTGGCGACGCCGAGCTGGGCAGCTTTGATCTGCATCTCCACGGTCCAGCCGTAGTTTCGGTCCTGGAGCCGGAGCCGCTGCAGCGCCTCCCAGGTGATGGCGCGGAAAGGGCCGAGGTCCGTATAGTGCACGCCGTAGAGGCTCCGCAACGCCGCGCACGCGATGGCGTTGCCCACCTTTTGTTGGGGGGTCAGCCCGCCGCGCGCGCCCCGCGTCCGCGAACCGATGACCAGCTCCGCTTCGCCGCGAGCGATGGGTTCGAGGAGCGCCGGCAGCTCCTCGGGGTGGTCCGAGTAGTCCCCGTCGAGGAAGACGACGACGTCGGGCGGGTCGTCGGCCAGGTGCGCGAGGGCGCGGAGGCAGGCGGCCCCGTAGCCGCGTTCGGGCTCGTGGACGACCTGTGCGCCGCCTGCCCGCGCGACCTCGGCGGTCTTGTCCCGGGAGCCGTTGTCGGCGACCACCACGCGCCGCACCACAGGGCGAGGGATCGCGCCCAGCACCCGCGGCAGCGCCTGCTCCTCGTCGAGAGCCGGAATGACGACGTCCACGATCACTGCCGCGTCCCTCCCGCAGCCGGCGCGACGGAAGCCCGTCGCGGATGCCACGTGCGCGGAGCGCTGGCCGGAGACCTCGTGAAGCTTCGGTGGTTCATCGGCGGAAGGTACGCCCGTCAGGGGGCGGACGTTTCGAGTTGCGGCCCCATCGTCGAAGGGATGGGCCGGTTCGGAGGGATCCCGCCGCGCAAGACCTGGCGAAGATAGCTCCCGGCCAGCTTCCAAGTGTGCTGCTGGAGCCTTCCGTAGGCTTGTGTCCCCTGCGCCGCGAGCTCCTTCATGTACTCGTGCCCGAACAGCACCCGGAGCCAGCGGTGCGAGCCCTTGCCGTAGAGCAGCTTGGCCAGGCGACCCTGGAAGACGAGGTTCTTTCCTTCTTCGGTGGCGCGAAAACCCGCCTCGTACGCCTCGATGCGTCGGACCCCTTGGTCGAGGGCGCGCTTGAGCTGTGCGGCGGCGTACCGTCCCATCTCGAGGGCCGGCGCGATGCCCTCCCCGAGGAGCGGATCGACGCCCCAGGCCTCGCCGGTGAGGATCAGCCCCGGCAAGTGGGCGCGCGCCCGCGGGTCGAAGTAGCGCTCGGGCCAGCCGGCGATCTTCGCGTCGAGGCGGCGAAAGCCGTTTCGTTCGGCGAAGGCGTCGGTCCATTGGCGCAGCACCCGACCGGTGGTGACGCCGCGTCCGTCCATGATGCCGAGCTTCCACAGGCCGCGCTCCCCCGGCTTGGGGTAGGGGAAGATCCAGGCGTAGCCCGGGATGCCGTCGCCGATGGGATCGAAGTCGAAGTAGAGGACGGAGTCGTCGGGCGCCTCGTCGACCGGGGTGTAGACCGCCTCGACGAGGCGGCCCACGAACCCTCCGTGCAGCTCGACGCTCCGCCCGACCACGCCTCGGGCACCGTCGGCGCCAACGACCCAATCGAAGCGCTGCGTGCCCCCTCGCCACCGCACCCGCCAGCCTCCATCGAGGCCTTCGACGCTCGTGACGGCGGTCTCCTGCCGGACCTCGACCCCGGCGCCGATGACGGCGCGCAGAAGCTGGTCGTCGAGGGCCGCCCGGTCGTAGAGCCACTGCTCGCCGCGCTCCCGTACCGGGAAGCGTCCGAGCGCGCAGCGGAACTCGAGAGAGATGGTGCGGCCGCCGCCGGCCGGGCGACCGATGAGCTCTTCGAGCGCTCGGGTGCCCCGCCACGTCAGTGCTCCGCCGCAGAGCTTCGGCCGCGGGAACTTCGCCTTGTCGAAGACGACGAGGTCGGCCGGGTCGACTCCCTGACGCAGCAGGTGCAGCGCGACGCTGCTGCCCGCCGGGCCCCCTCCAACGATGGCCACCGATGCCATGGTTCGGACACTTTCCACGGCCGCCTTGCCCCCGCCAGCCGCCGGGGCTATTGAATACCGTTCAGTAAGGAGCAGATCATGGGACAGGCTCTTCCTCGAAACCTCGGTGCAGTGGTCACCGGCGCCGGTAGCGGCCTCGGACGCGCCCTGGCGGACGCGCTGGCCCGGCAAGGGGCGCGGCTGGTGCTCTCCGACATCGACGCCGAGGCGCTGGCCCGAACGGCCGCTGAGCTCCGCC
>JALVDI010000279.1 GCA_027009115.1 Polyangiaceae bacterium
AACGCGCGCGCCGCTCGAACCGGCGACGGAGCGAGCGGAGCCGCCGACGGTGCTGGACTCCCCACCGAGCTTCGACCCCCGGGCGTCGCAAGCTCTGCCTACGGTGATCGATCGGCGACCTTCCGCGACGCCCACGCTGTGGTGGGTCGCCCTCGGGGTCGTCGTGGTCCTGGCCTTCGGCGCTCTGCTGCTGCTGCTGCTCTGAGCGGCGGCGGCCTTGTGGTAGTCTGACCGGACGCCGGGCCGGAGGCGCGGCCCGGCCCGAGCAAGGAGAGGACGATGCATCGCTGGTCCAAAGTCTTGAGCGCCGCGATCCTGGTCGCGCTCGGGGGCAGCAGCGGCTGCGACGACGGCGGCAGCTGTGCCGAGGGAAGCGCTGGGTGCGCGTGCGTCGACGGGTTCGCCTGCCTGACGGGGCTGAGCTGCGTCGAGGGGCGCTGCGTGGCGGCCGGCGACGCGGCGGGTAGAGACGCCGGCACCGACGCTGGGCGGGACGCCGCCCGCGACGCCGTCACCATCGACGTGGGGAGCGGACGCAGGGACGCGGCCCCCAACCCGGACGCCTTCTTTGCGGACGATCCGCCGCCGATGGAATGCCGCGAGGACGGCACCCGGGGAGCGCCCGCCATGCCCCCCGGAGGGACACCCGAGTGCCCTGACGACAAGAACCGCGAAGGTTGCCGCTGCGAGACCGTGGGCGAGCGCGCGCCCTGTTGGCCGGGGCTTCGGGTCAACCGCAACCGCGGCATCTGCCACGACGGGATGACGGAGTGCCTCCCCTTCGATGAGTTCACCGGCGCCTGGGGGCCTTGCGAAGGTTACGTGCTCCCAACGGAGGGAGCGACCCTCGGGCCGGAGGCGTGCCGCTGCTTCTCCCAGGGACGCTGGGAGATCGACAACCTGAGCCCCTGTTTCATCACCTACGGCTCCGGCCAAGTCTACGCCGTGTCCACCACCGTCGTCGGTGGCACGGCCATGTGTCCCAGCGTGCCTTCCACGCCGCCCCCGCCGGCTCCCGGGGGCAATTGGAGCACGGACCGGCTCACCGTGGACTGCGAGGGACGCTTCGAGCTCTGTTACACGCTGCGCGCGGGCAACTTCGAAGCGCCTTCCGAGAGCGACTGCGTGCTCGCCGAGACGTGCGTGGAGACATGGTACGCGGAGCGTGACGTGACCCAAGAGCTGCCGCCGCTCCCGAGTTGGACCAGCAGCGACAGCGCCTGTGCGCGTCAGTTCCGCGACTCGGGCGGCTACGGAGAGATGTCGGTGCGCGGCCTCAGCATCGAGTGCGACGCGATCGACGACGGCGACGGCGGTCGCTATGTCTTCAACCGTGTCAACTACTGCCCCCTTTCCTGCAATACGATGCCGGATGGACCCGGCTGCGAGGGCTGCATGATGGGCGGCTCCGGAACCTTCTGAGCCCCCTCACCGACCGCAGCGCTCGTCGCGAAGGTCTGTCGGGCTTTTTCTCCTTCGTCCCATAGGCCATGGCCGCTACGTTCGCGGCCATGCACCACCTCTTGCTTGTCCCTCGGCTTCGCCGCAGCTCCTCGCGCATCGTCCTCTCACACCTCTTTCTGCTCGCGTCCCTTGCAGCCTGCGGCGACGACTCGTCGGCCCCCGACGCCGGCCCAGCAGATGCCTCAGCCGAGGACACCGGGAGCGCGCACGACGGCGGCTCCCCTGCCGACGCCGCGAGCCCCCCACGAGACTCGGGCGGTGACGCTCCCGGCGGCGACGACGCCGCTGTAGACGCGGGCGTCGCGCCTTCCGGGCCGACGATCGGCGCCCGCCCCGTCTCCCCGTCGAGCCCGAGCGCGACGGACCTCTATGCGTCGCCCGACGTCCCCTACGGTTCGAGCGAAGACCTGGCCGCCGACGGGAGTCGCGCTGCCCCACTCTCCTTGCGACGGGCCCTCGAGCGCGTGGAGGCCGGCCAGACCGTCTGGCTCCGAGGCGGGATCTATCGCTTCAGCCTCGCCGGCGACGACCCCTACTACCCGACGGCCGCCCGCAGCGGCACAGCCGACGCTCGGATCGTGATCGAAGGTTTCCCGGGCGAGCGCGCCGTGCTCGAAGGCACGCCGAGCGACTGGAACGTGGGCTCCTTCTCCACGGAGCGCCGCTCCTTCCGGGTGCAAGGGCGGTTCGTCACCCTGCGCAACTTCGAGGTTCGCCGCAATGCCGCCTTTGGAGTCTACATCGAAGGCGACGACGTGATCGTCGAGGGCCTCACGGTGCACGACAACCTCCAGACCGGCATCGCCAACCACGGCGAACGCGCCATCATCCGCGACAACGTGGTCTACGGCAACTCCGACTACGGCTACAGCAACGGCATCTACGACAACGGGAACAACGCCGATGGGATCTCGTCGGTGCTGGCCACGGATGGCACCGTGATCGAACACAACACCGTGTACGGCAACTCGGACGACGGCATCGACCTATTCTACGGACGCAGCATCACAGTCCGCCGGAATCGGGTCTACTGGAACGGGCGTCGCCCCGACGGGAGCATGTACACGGAGAGCGATTTCCGCGGCAACGGACAGGGCATCAAGATGGGCGGGACCGGTAGCCAGGGCAACCTCGCCGAGCACAACCTCGCCTTCGAGAATCTGAGGCACGGCTTCGACATCAGCGAGCGGGACAATCTGGACTGCCTCATGCGGTTCAACACGGCCTGGAGAAACGGCGGCAAAGGCTTCTACGACCTCGACGGCATCGGCAACCTCGTCCAATCCAACATCGCGAGCGAAAACTCGGAAGGCCCCTCCAACGGCACCGACGACGAAGACGACAACTCGTGGCAGCGTTCAGGGACCGTGGCATTCGTGAGCACCGACCCCTCGAGCGATGAGCTGCTGAGGCCGACCCCCGGAGGAGGCTTCGACGACATCGGCGCCTACGCCGAGCCTCGCTGAAGCCCTGCGGCGCCGAGGAGAAGCCCTGGGCTCTACTCGGCGTCGGCCCCGAGGGTGTTGTTGCGCTGATCCTCGAGGAGCCCAAGGCCAATCGTCATCGCCTTGCGTGCTCTCTCGAGGAGCGCGTCGTCTTGCTCGATCTTGGCGTGCACCTTGGCCAGCTTGCCTTCGAGCTGGGTCTTGGCCGCCTCGAGCTCCGCCGCCCGCGCCTCGAGGGCCTCGACCTGCGCGGTCAGCTCGGTGACCCGAGCCTGCGCCGCGGCGAGCTCTTCGCCCCGAGCCGCGTGCTCCCCCTCGAGCGCTGTCTTCGCTTGCTCGATCTCCGCCTTCGCCGTCTCGAGCGCCTCCTGGCGCGCCTTGGCCTCGTTGAGCTTGCCTTCGGCGTCCGCAAGCTTGCGCCCGAGGAGCGCGAGCTCCTTGTTGTGCTCCTCGTTCGCCTGCTGCAGGGCCTGCTCGTGCGCTGCCGTGAGCTCGGCCTCGCGACTCGCCATCTCTTCGGCCTTCGCCGCGAGGGCGGCGTTCTTCTCCGCCTCGAGCTCCTCGCGCAGAGCCTCGAGTGCCGCCGCGTGAGCCCCCGCGAGCTCCGCCGTCTTCGCCTCCATGGTCGCGGCGTGCTCGGCGGCCTTCTGCTCCAAGGCGTCGGCATGCGCCTTGCGGAGCTGCTCCACGGCCGCCTGGTGCTCGGCGGCCGCCGCCTCCAGCGCCTCCGTCTTGGCCGCCTGGGCGGCCTCCATCGCGGCAGCGTGTTCAGCCCGCAGCGACGCGATGGCCTCGGCCTTGGCCTCCTCGACGGCGGCAAGCGCCGCCGCGTGGGCGGCCTCCAGCTCCTGGAGCTTCGCCGAGGCCTCCGCCTTCGCCGCCTCCAGCTCTTCCTCGAGCTTCTTGTTCTTCTCTTCGGCCCGCTCGGCCCGCGCCTTCATGTCGTCGGCCCGCTTGGCAGCCGCGTCCTTGTCGCTGGTGAGCGCCGCGACCGTCTCCTGGGTGGTCGCCAGCTCCCGCTCGAGCTGCAACGCCCGGTCCTCGACGTCCGCTTTGGCGCGCTCGATGGTCAGACTCTTGTCGCGCAGGTCGAGCAGCTCCTTGTCGCGTGCGGTGAGCTGGTCGCGCAGATCGAGGATCTCCTTGTCCTTGCTGTTGAGCTTCTCTCGGAGATCCAGAAACTCACGGCTGGAGATGCCGCCGCCTCCGCCCTGCGCCTTGAGCTGAGCGACCTCCTTCTCCAGCTCGGTGACCTTCTTCTCGAACTCCTGTGCCTTGGAGCTCACGACGGGGAGCTGCGCGGCCTCGCGCTGGGCCGCCTCGGCCGCCTCCCGCGCCTCCCCGAGCTCCGCTTCCAACTCGGCGATGCGGGCGCGCGCCTGTTCGAGCTCGGCGGCGACCGCCGGAACGGCCGGGGACTCCGGCGGTGGCGCGGACTCCGGCTCCGGCGGCGGAGGCGGTGCCATCTTCTCCAGCTCCTGAGCCGAGACGACGGCGGTGGACTCGTCCTCCTCGAACACGGAGCTGTCGACCTCCTCGAGGACCTCGTCGATGTCCAGCTCCTGCACCTCGGGCTCCGGCGCCACGATGTCGGGCTCCGCCGCGTCGTCGGCCAACAAGGCGTCGAAGGCGTCGTCCGCGAAGGCGTCGATCTCCGAATCGACCATCGCCCGGTCCACGATCATCGTGCTGTCGTCCTCGTCCTCGTCGGCAGCGTCGCCGATGGGCAGGAACTGCCGCACCGTCGCCAGCAACGACTCGAAGGCAACCGGCTTCTTGACGTAGTCCTCGGCGCGCGTCCGGAGCTTCTTGTGCTGCTCGAAGATCTCGTCGGCGTTGGCGTCCGAGGAAAGGATGATGAGCGGGATGCTCTTGAGGGCAGCGTTCTTCTTGATCTTTTTGCAGACGAGGAAGCCGTTCATGCTCGGCAGCTCGATGCTGAGCAAGATGAGATCCGGTGGTGCGGCGGCGGCCTGCTCGAGGCCGCTGGCGCCGTCGGCGACGATCTCGAGCTGGACGTCGCGTCCGGCGAAGCCGGCGCGGAGCTCGGAGGCGAACTGGGAATCGCTCTCGAAGGCGAGAATCCGGTGACTCATGACGCTCCTTGCGGAGTCCGTCCTCCGCCGCGCGAGGCTACCTGAGAGCCGCGCGCCGCGTCAACGCAGAGATCACCTTACTCCCCCGGAAACACGAGCGTTTTGCGCACCCGCGGCGCTCAATAACGCACCCGCGCCGACGCGGCGAGGCGGGCCAGCGTCTCCCGGTCGACATCCCCGGTGAAGGCATAGGTCAGCCCGCCGTGGGTGCGAACACCGACGGGGTAGCCCTGGACGTCGCGGACGACCACACCCTGCCGCCGAGCCCCCTCGATCCCCGCGGCGACGTTGGCGTCGGTGACGACCACGGTCAGACGCCGCCCCCCTTGGAGCTCGTAGTACAGGGCCGCCGCCCGCCGCTCGCGCACGTTGCTCAGGCGCGCGCCGATCAAGCGGACATCGCGGCCCACGAACTCCGCCGGCCGGACCGGGAACTCCACCTTGCCCTGGAAGTAGCTGGAGACCCGCTGCACCGGCGCGCTCTCGTCGGGTCGGGGGTCCACCGACACGTCCGCCGGCAGCCGCGCCGACTGCAGGCGCACGACGTCTTCGAGCGCCGCCACCCCGGCCTGCTCGACGTCGCGGCCACGGTCGACCACTCCCGCCGCCAGCGCCAAGGCCGCAGCCCCGGCGAGGGGCAGGGCATACCGCAGCCGCAACGGCACCACCCGCACGCCGTCTGCCGGGGGGGCCGTCTGTCGGAGGTTCTCCAGCACCCGGGCATGGAGCCGCGGCGGAGCGGCCGGCACCGCCATCGCGTCGCGGACGTAGCCGCGATAGGTGGTCTCGAAGGCCAGGAGCTCCGCGCAAGCCGAGCATCGCTCCAGGTGACGCTCGAACTCGATCTGGGTGGTCGGGTCGAGCTCCCCGTCCACGAGGACACCCACGTGGCGACGGAAGAGCTCACACTCGATCACAGCGCAACCTTTCGTCTTCGGTAGTCATCGAGGGAAACGGGAGCATCGGCGGTCTCGTCGCCGGGCTCGTCGACGATGCCCAGCTGAATCGCTTGCTGAACCAGCTTGGACTGCAGAAGCTTCCGCGCGCGGTGGAGACGGCTCATCACCGTGCCGATGGGGCAGCCGACGACCTCGGCGATCTCCTTGTAGGAGAGCTCCTCGACGTCCGCCAGGAGGATCATCATACGGTAGTCGTCGGGCAGCTCGTCGATCGCGGCCTGGATCTCCGCGGCCAGGATCCGGCGCTGGGCGTCCTCGACGGGGCGGCTGAGCCCTCGCATCGCGGCCCGGCTCATCACCCCTTCCCCAACGGGCCGAGCGATCGCCCCCTCGAAGACCTTCCGCTCGCGCACGCTCCGGCGGTAGCGGTTGATGAACGTGTTGGTCAAGATCCGTAGCAGCCAGGCCTTCATGTTGGTGCCGGCCTCAAAGCGGTCGTAGAACCGATAGGCCTTCAGGAGCGTGTCCTGCACCAAGTCCTCCGCGTCGCTGGCGCTGCGGGTGAGCCTGAGGGCGGTGGCGTAGAGGTTGTCCAGGTAGGGCAAGGCCTCCTGCTCGAACTCGGCGCGCCGCTGCTGCGTGGTCTTGCGAAAAAGTCCCATACCTGTTTCGACGCGCGAACCGCGCCAGAGTTCCAACTATTCCACGCCCGAGCACGGAACGCCCAGAGCACCCTCCGACAATTCCAGTCTCATCAAAACGCGGCCCTGAGGCGCCCGCACGTTGCGAACGCGCCATGCTCGGAGCAAGTTCGTGGGCGATGCGTACGCTGCCCGCGCCCCTCGCCGCTCCCCTCCTGATGGCCCTCGCCGCCGGTTGCGGCGGCGACGAGCCCCTCGAACCAACCTACGAGAACGTGGTGGGGGTCTTCGAGCGGAGCTGCGGAACGGCGTCGCGCTCATGCCACGGTGGGTCCCGCGGGAGCGCGGGCTTGAACTTTCAGCCCGCCCTCGCGGAGGGCCGACCCATCACCGACGAGCTCGTGGGGGTCCCGGCGTGCCAATACGACCGGATGAACCGGGTGGAACCGGGCGATCCCGAGGCGTCCTGGCTGTGGATCAAGCTGACGGGCGACCACGACGCCGCAGGCCGACTCGAGTTCACCCCGGCCGCCGACTGGGACCCGGGCCTCGAACGCCGCCCGGACGGCACCTACCCGCCCAGCATCTGCCCCAGCGTCGAGGACGGCGAGCTGACCTTCGGCTCCCTGATGCCTCAGAACGGGGACCGCCCGCAGCTCCTGCCGGCCCGTGAGCTGACGATGATCCGGGAGTGGATCCTCGCCGGAGCCCCCGGTCCATCCTGAGGCCGAGGGCCGCGGCGACCTCTTCGACGTCGTGCGGCGGTCGACGCGGCCCTCCCCGACGAGCGCCCCGCCTTCGACCCCGCTTCGTCCGTTGGCAGGGGAGCAACCGCGCGACCCTCGCGTTGCCCTTCGAACCCGAGGAGCGTCCGTGTTGAGCGGCGGCTGGGGCGTATCGGACGCTCTCGCTGCTGCGCAAGCGTTCGCCCGTGGACCTCACGGCGCTCGGCTCCTTCGCCCTGCCGGACGCGACGCCCGTGGGACGTACGCCCGAGCGCTGCGCTCTTCTCTCCCAGCGGAAGGGGACGACGGCCCCTTCGTGGCGAGCCACACCGAGGCCGGCCGCGCGGACACGCGGACCTTCCTGCGGCGGGCGCTCGCGAGCGGCGTGCCGACCATCGAGCAGCCCAGGAGGCGGCCCACGCTCTCCGTCCGTCGCGCCTGCTATACGGTCGTGATGTTCGACTTGGATCGAATCGGGGGACCGGGCGCGCTTGCCGATCTCGTCGACGAAGTGCTCGGCGCCGGCGAGCTGGCGCTCCACATCCAGCGCCGCGGCGCCGCCATGGAGAAGAAAGACGACCGTAGCCCCGTCACGGAGGCGGACCGGGCGGTCGAGGAGCGGCTGCGCGGCTACCTGGCCCGGCGCTACCCCGACGCGGGATTCCTCGGAGAAGAGAGCGGCGCACGAGACGGCAGCGGGCTGAGGTGGATCGTCGACCCCATCGACGGCACGCGGGCGTTCGTACGGGGCATTCCCACCTGGTCGGTCCTCGTCACCCTGGAGGCCGACGCGATCCCCGCCGTCGCCATCGCCTACATGCCGGCCTCCGAGGACCTCTTCGTAGGGTTTCTCGGCGGGGGCGCGCGCCACAACGGCCGCCCGTGCCGCGTCTCGACCACCGCCGCCCTCGACGACGCTCTCGTCGGCCATGGGGCCATCCAGCAGTTCACCGAAGCGGGGCGGGACGCGCTCCTGCTCCGCCTCGCCCGCGAGACCTACACGCAGCGTGGCTTCGCCGACTTCGCCAACTATCGAGAGCTGCTCCTCGGCCGCATGGACGCGGTGATCGATCCTGGCGTCAAGGCCTACGACGTCGGCCCCGCTGCCGTGCTCGTCCAAGAAGCCGGCGGACGCTGGTCCGACCTCGCAGGGCGCCCGACCATCCACGGCGACGGCTTCGTCGCCTCCAACGGCCTCGTCCACGAGGCCCTCCTGGCGCTGGCCACTTGAGGGCGCCCGCGGCCATCGCCGCCCTGCTCGCCTTCGGCTGCGGCGAGGAGACGCGCGCCCCGCTGGTGTTCACGGTCGTGCGCACCGAGCTCACCCACGAGGCCGACGTGCGGATCGACCTGGCCGACCCCCTCGCCGCACGCGCGCGTGTCCTCGAGGCGGCCGGCACCCGCTCCATCAACCCGACGTGGCTCGGCGCAGGCCCCTGGCAGACCGTCGCCGTGCACCGCGCCGACATCCCACCGGAGCAGGCGCTCGCCGCGGGCCGCACGTTCATCCGGCAGGGAGGCGCGCTCCACCTCGACGCGCGCCTCGGCGCCGGAGACCGCGGCACGTTCATGGGTGGTGTCGCGGCGACGGGCGCCGAACGCGCGCTCCTCGAGCTCCGCGTCGAGGACCCCGAGACCCTCAACGCGCGCTTCGTGGTCCGCGTCCACGCGGTCGAGGGTGGCCGCCACCGCGACGCGACACCGCACTATCTGCGCCGTGCCGTGCCTCGGGGGACGTACCGCGTCTGGCTCGACGTGCCGCCGAGCGGTGGTCGCTACCTCGTCGAGGTCCGCACCGTGGACCGCTCGGGGGAAGTCTGCGGACGTGCCTGGAGCAGCCCCCTCGCCGTGGAGCGACCGTGGCTCTGAAGCTCGGACGCGCCGCCGCCGCACTCGGGGCGCTCGCCGCCGCGGCCGCGCTGCTCCTTGCGGTGAGCGGGCACCACCAGGATCGCGAACGCTGGGAGCGCGAACGCCGGCGGCTGGGCACCGAACGCTACGATCCGCGCGCCTCCGACGAGGCCTACGCCTCGAGCCAGACGGCATGGCGCCGGAGTGGCCAGGCAGCCGCGGCGCTCTCACTCGCGCTGGGTGTGCTGGCGCTGAGCGCACCTTCGCGCCCGCCGGCGAACCTCGCCGACCCACCGGCACACCTCGCGCTGGCGGCAGCGACCCTCGTCGACGCCCTCGTCTTCGCGGCCGCCCTCGCGCTTCTGGCGCTCGACGACGCCGAGTCCGCAGCGCAGCACGCCCTCGCCTCCGCGGCGCCGGCCCTGGCGTTCGCGACGACCGCGGTGCCCCTCGGGCTTCGCGGGCGGACCGCCGGCCTCGCCCTGCTGCGCTGCGGCTGCGTCCCGACCCGCGGCCGCGCCGTCCTGGCGGCCGCCCTGCTGCCGCTCGCCGTGGCGGGTGTGCCCCTCGCGCTCTGGTGGCCCCGCGCCGCCGGCCTGCACTGGCGCGCCGCCGGGCTCACCGTCCGGCGGCAGCCCCCCTGAACCGTCCCGGCGACGTTGCGCGCCGCGCCCGCGCTCGCTAGGGTCCGCCCCATCATGAGCGGCGACCACGACCACGCCCCCGGCCTGCCCCCCGTCCACGACGAAGCCGCCGACACCCCCCTGTGGGTTCCCCTGCTGGGCCTCGGCGTCTTGATCTTAGGGGCGCTCTACCTGGTCATCCATAGCGCCTTCGGGGAAGCCGAAGAGCCGAACGCTCCCACCGACGACGCGGTCGAAGCCGCCGCCGAAGCCCCTTAGCCGCCAGGTCGCGGGGGGTCGTCCTATTCGGACTCGTCAGCCGCCTCCTCCTTGCGCCGGACGAGGCTGGCCAACTTCTCCTCGAGCTCTTCGATGCGGCCCTGCAGGCGCTTCACCTCGGTCTGGAGTTGCTCGACGTGGCCGAGAGCCAGGGTGAAGACCGCCTTGATGCGCTCGTCGGCCAGCCCGCGGAGTCCATCGAGAGCCTCCCGCGTCGGGCCGCGCTTGGAGGCCGTGTCTTCCTCGCCGAGGAGCTTCGAGAGCGGCCCGGGGAGGGAACCGACGAGCCGTTCGCGGCCCTCCCGGATGAAGCTCTTGAGACTGCCCCGCCGGCTCTCTCCTTCGCCCTTCTTCTCCTCCTCGTAGATGATCTGAGCCAGCGTCACGTTCGTCAGGTCTTCTTTGGTCTTGTTGTCGATGATCCGGACGTCCTGCCCGTCACGCACGAAGGCGGCGACCTGCTGAAGCGTCACGTACCGGCTGTCCCGGGTATCGTAGAGCTTCCGGTTCGCGTACCGCTTGATGAGCCGCGGCTCCGGCGCGGTCTCCTCTGCTCCTGCGTCCACCCTGGAGGTCTCCTCCTTCATGGGTAGACGGTTTCAACGCGACGCGTCAAGCCTGCGCTGCCCCCCTACGGAACGGGCTCGTGGCGCCAAGGCGAAACCGACCTCGTCCCAACGCACCTGCGGATCCTACGCCCCTCCGCAGCCGCCGCGAAGAGCCCCCGCTTCATCCATCAGGGTCGGTCGCAACCGCGACCGATGGGCAACTACTGAAGGGCCTGCCGGGCGACCCGCGCGCAGGCCTCCCGAATCGGCGTCCGGAGGCTGGGCGCCCGCGCGAAGGCCGCCGCGTCCGAGCGCTTCAGGAGGGGCACCAGCTTGAGGGCCACATCGAGGGGACAGTACGGGTTCTGGAGCAGCGCCCGGCGGACCTCGTAGCGCACGGCCCAACGCGGGCTCCGAAAGACATGCCGCAGCGCGTCGGGATCGATGGGCCGGCGCGCCGCGAGACGGACCACGTCAAGCTCGGTCAAGGCCGGGTTGTCCAAGAGGACCGCAATCACGTCCGGGTGCGGGTCGCGCACGACCCTCGCCAACAGCCCCCGGTCGCGGCGGCGAGCGAGAGACTTGCGCTCGCCGAGGGTGAGCGGCCGCCCGGCGCCGAAGTCCGGCACACGCAGCTCGCCCAACTCGGGAGTGGCCGGGGCGTGCTGTCCCAAGATCTCGGCGACGGCGGTCAAACCGGCCGCCGAGGCCAGCATCGCGCTCTCGCGCCGCACGGGATCCGTCGCCGGGTCGCTCGACGCCAACGCCAAAGCGAGGAGCAGATCCGCATAGGCCGGGATGCGGGGCGCACCCGCGAGGGCCCCAGCGAGAAGCTCCACGACCTGCTGCGGGGTGGAGCGGCGCAGGTGGTCGGTCACGTAGGCGACACGGACCTTCGGATCGATGAGCGCTGCGCACCGCCGAGCGAGCGCGGATGTCGGGTCGGCCCCGAGGGCGGATCTCCCGAGATCGCGCTCAGGGGCCGAGTCCACTCAGCCCCGCTCCACCACCTCGGCTTCGGCGACCTCTTCGCTCGCGCTCTTCGAGGTCTGCGCCGTGACCTGCTTTTCCTTGGGTGTGACCTCGATGTCGTCGTCAGCGTTGAGGCCGCGTTTCAGGTTGCGGACCGCTTTCCCAATGCCTTCGCCGATCTGAGGCAGCCGGTTGGCCCCGAAGACCAACAGGACGATCACCAAGACGACGAGAAGTTCACCCATTCCGAGGTTCGGCATCGTTTCTCCCGCCCGCGAGGGCTGCCCCAACCCTACGACTCGTCGGCCGCCCCCGCAACGCTCCAAGGATCCTGCGAAGCCACGCCCGCCCCCGCCGCATCGATAGGCTATAGAGTCGTCCGATGGGCACGGTGAAGCTGCGCAAGGGCCACGTGCAGGCCATCTGGGCCGGGCACCCCTGGGTGTTCGCGCAGGCCATCGCCCGTGTCGAGGG
>JALVDI010000280.1 GCA_027009115.1 Polyangiaceae bacterium
GCGGTGAGCGGTGAGCGGTGAGCTTTGAGCGGTGAGCTTTGAGCGGTGAGCGCCGGGCCGGGTGGCTCACGGCTCACAGCTCACAGCTCATGGCCGCGAGCAAAGCGAGCCCGGTGAGCGGTGAGCGGTGAGCGGTGAGCGGTGAGCTTTGAGCGGTGAGCGGTGAGCGGTGAGCGCCGGGCCGGGTGGCTCACGGCTCACAGCTCACAGCTCATAGCCGCGAGCGAAGCGAGCCCGGTGAGCGGTGAGCGGTGAGCTTTGAGCGGTGAGCGGTGAGCGCCGGGCGCCGGGCCGGGGCGGCTCACAGCTCAAAGCTCATGGCCGCGAGCGCAGCGAGCGTGGCTCACAGCCGCGAGCGCAACGAGCGAAGCGAGCTATGCTCCGGCGGTGGTCGGCCCCGCGTTCGTCGTCGTCGCTTATCTGATGGGCTCGGTCTGCTTCGGCCTGGTGGTCGCGGCCCACCACGGCGTCGACCTCCGAGGCACGGGCAGCGGCAACGTGGGCGCCACGAACGTCGGGCGCCTGTTGGGCCGGCGCACGGGCCGGCTCGTGCTGGTGCTGGACGCGGCCAAGGGGCTGCTGCCGACCCTCGGCGCGCACATGCTCCTCGGCCGGCAGGATCCGTGGACGGCGGCGACGGGCCTCGCGGCGTCGCTGGGACACTGCTACCCCATCTGGTTCCGCTTCAAGGGAGGCAAGGCCGCGGCGACGGCAGCGGGGGCGCTGCTTGCGGTGACGCCGGGGGCCGGTGCCGCGGCGATCGCCACCTACGTTGGCCTCAAGAAGTGGACGCGGCGGGCGAGCGTCGGTTCGCTGGCCGGCGGGCTGATCGGCGCGCTGGTGTCGGCGGCCCTCGACGGGCCGCGGGCGACCTCGACGCAGATGGCGGTGGCCCTGTGGGTGCTGCTGCTCTGGCGGCACCGCGACAACCTCCGGCGCCTCGCGCGGGGCGAGGAGCCCCCTTCGTGAGCGCGATCGCCCGCCGGCCATGGCTGCTGTTGCTTTTGGCCATCCAGGGGTGCCCTCGGGCGACCCGAACGTCGACGACGCCGGCGCCGGCGGCCGGGGTCGCCACGCACGAGGCTCGGGTCGCGGGCGTCGAGCTGCGGGTCTTGCCCCGAGACACGGAAGGCCTGGTGGAGCTGCGCCTTTACGTGGATGCCGGCACCTTGGACGCGGTGCGACCGAGCGCGGCGGTCCTGACGGCGTGGGCACTGGAAGAGGAGGGGTTGGCGGCGGAGGCGACGCCGCGGCTCTTGCGGCTGCGCACACGCGTCCCCGTCGAGGAGCTCGGGCCGGCGCTGGCGCGGCTGGGGGCGGCGCTCAGCCGGCGGACGCTCTCGCCGGAGCGCCACGCCGAGCTCGTGGCCCGGTGGAGAACGCAGGCCCGCCACGCTCGAGCGCAGCCGCGGCGGCGCGCCGACGCCCTTGCGCTCGCCGGGTTGCTCGGGGAGGGGGCCGATCCCTTCGCTGGGGACGCGCCGGCGCGCGCCGAGGTCGAGGGGTTCATGGAGGCGAACCTGGGGGCGGGCCGCGCCCTGCTCGTGGCGGTGGGCGACGTGGACCCGGCTCGCGTGGAGGAGGCGGCGCGGCGCGGGCTGCGATCGGTGCCTCGGGCGAGCGCCGCCCGAGGGGAGACCGCCGGAGGCGGCGAAGGCGGGTTGCGGACCGAGCGACTGGGCGCCCGGCTTCACGCCACCGTCGCCGTGGAAGCCGGCACCCGAGAGGCGGCCCTCGGCCTCGCTCACCGCGCGCTGCGCAGCCGCCTCGCGCAGAGCGCCGAGGTCTACCCGCACGGCAGGGGCGTCGCCCTGCTGCTGCGTACGGAGAGCCTGCCCCGCTTGCGTTCGGTAGCGTGGCTCGCACGCCACGGAACACCGGCCCCGTTCGCTCCCGCCGTGAGCGTGGTGGACGAGGCGGACGACGAGGCGCTCCGCTGGCGCGGCAGCCACCCGACGGAGCGCCGCCTGGTGGCCGCCGGCGTCGTGTGCCCGTACCGCGACGAGGAGTGCGAGGAGCGGGCGGCGGCAGCGGCGCGGGTCGGCTCGCTCGAGCTCGGCCGCCGCATCGAAGCGGACGGCGCGAGCGCGACGTATGTCAACGGCGCGCGGGTTCGGGTCGTGCCCCGCAGGAGCCGCGAGGTCGCCTTTGCGCTTCGCTTCGAGACGGGCGGCGCGGCCCATGGCGAGGTGGTCGTGCTGGCCCACGCGCTGGCGCGGCGCTGTGGTGTTCGGCTGCGGCTCGATCCGAGAGGCTTCACGCTCCTGGGTGGGGGTCCGGCGTGGCGCGAGCGGCTGCATGCGACGGTGGACTGCGTCGCGGCCCCGCTCCCTTCCACCGAGCCCGACCGGCTGCGACTCGTCGATCGGCTGCGGGCTCACCCGGAGCGAGGATGGATCGCGCGGGCGCTCGCACCCGGGATGACGAGCCGGGTGGCCCCCGAGGGGCGGCTGCATGAGGTCGCGGCGGCGAGCAGCGAGCGCACCCGGCGGCGCCTGCGGGAGATCCGCGCCGGGCGGCGCGTCGTGCTGGCCCTCGCGGGCCCGATCTCCGTCGAGGAAGGCCTGGCCGCCGCGCCGATGATCGGGAGCTGGCCCAGCGGCGAGGCGGTGGGCCCTGCGCGCTGGGGCGCCCCGATCCCGCTCGTGCCGGCGTCCTGGGAGGGCGAGGGCGTGCGCGTGGTCTTCGGCTGGCGGCACGACCTGGGGCATGACGCGGCAGCGTTGGCGGCTCGGGCGTTTGCGGGCGCGGTCGCCGGCCGCCTGGAGGCCTACGGTCGGGTGCTCTGGCACGACGGGGACGGTGGCCCGTGGGGCTCCTGGGCAGCGGTGGCCGTGCAGATGCGGCCCGAGGACGCGGAAGCCGCGCCGGCCATCGCCCGCGCCGTAGCCGAGGACGTCGAGGTGCCTTGGGAGGCCGAGGGCCTCGCGGAGCGGTGGCGCAGCGGCGACCCATGGGAGGTGGCCTGGCGACTGGCTCGGAGCGGCCGGGCGGAGAGCCCGCCGGCGGACTCCGGGCTCGCGGCGGTGGTGGCCGGGCTGGGGCGCAGCGCCCCGGTCTTCGCGGTCGGGCGCGGGCAGAACCGCGCCGCGTTCCGGCGTCTGCGGCGCGATTGGCCACCCCACGGGGAGGATGCTAGAGGCGAGTGAATGGTCATTCATGCCTCCCAGCCAGCCTCGCGAGGTTGAGGTGACGCGACCGCAATCCAAGAAAAAGAAGCGGGGCGGCGACAAGCGGGAACGCATCCTTCAGGCGGCGACGAAGGTCTTCGCCCGCAAGGGCTTCTACGCGACGCGCGTCAGTGAGATCGCCAAGGCGGCGGGCGTGGCGGACGGCACCATCTACCTCTACTTCGAGAACAAGGACGACGTCCTCATCTCGATCTTCGAAGACCGCATCACT
>JALVDI010000281.1 GCA_027009115.1 Polyangiaceae bacterium
GGCGACCATCGTGCCGAGCACCCCGTCGGTGGCCCCGAGCGCGCGGCGCACCTTGGGGGCGTCGGCGGCGTGGCAGAGCACCTTCACGTGGGGACCGGCGTCCATCGTCGCCCAGGCCGACACACCCCGCTCGCGGAGCTTCTCGACGGTGCGGAGCACGGCGATCGTGGTCGGCTGCCAGTAGAGCACGGACGGTCGCGCGCTCATGGCGCATGCGTGGAAGCTATAGGTGCTCTGCTCCATCGCCTCGCCGAGCGCGTCCAGATCCCGCTGGCGGAGCGCCCGCTTGATCTTCCGCGTGAGCCCCGCCGCCTTCTCCACCCAGGCGTCGTAGAGCGGCGAGGTCTTGCGCGAGCGCTCCATGCCCTGAGTCGAACCGATTTTCTTGGGGCCCGCGGCGGCCTTCGCGACCACGAGGCGTACGTCCCACCAGTCTTCGGGATGGAGCGGGCGGGCGGCGAGGTCCGCGTCGCCCTTCACGCCGGCGGGCAGCTCCGCCCACCCGCCGAAGATCGACCGGGCCGCCGACGCACTCGACTGTCGGGCCAGCGCGCTCAGGCGCCTGGGGCTCCATTTCAGGCCTGCTGCTCGGGTGGCCGCAGCGGCCAGAGCGGCGAACCCGGAGGCGCTCGACGCGAGGCCCGCAGCCGTCGGGAAGTCGTTGCGCGAGTCGACCCGAGCGCGGATGCGATGCCCCGCGGCGCGTCGCACCCGATCGAGAAGCTGCACGACCCTGCGGGCCTCGGACTCCGTCGCCGGCCGGCCGTCGAGTCGCACCTGGTCGGCGTCGAGGGAAGGGTCGAAGGCGACCGTCGTCTCGGTGAGCAGGCCGTCGAGGGTCAACGAGACGCTCGGGACGGCCGGGAGGTTTCGCCGGACGTCGCTCTTGCCCCAGTACTTGGCCACGGCGATGTTCGCGCGAGCGCGCGCGAAGGCCTCTCCGACGTTCTTGTGCTTGCTCATCCACCTGCCTCGGCGACCAAGGTCATGGTCGCGTGCTCGCGCAGCGCGGCTTCGATCTCCGTCGCTGCCTCCATGCTGGGCGCCAGCGCGATCATGCAGCCGCCCCCCCCCGCACCCGTCAGCTTCGCGCCCAGCGCGCCCGCTCCTCGGGCGACCCGACAGAGCGTCTCGAGCTTCTCCGTCGACAAGAGCAGCGCGCTCAGGAGCGCCTGGTTCATGTCCATGAGCTGACCCAAACCCCGCAGGTCGCCAGCCTCGACGGCCAGCTTGGCGTTGCGGACCAGCGCTTCGATTCCGTCGAAGATCTCGCCGATCCGTTCGGGCTCCTTGTCGTACTGCTTGCGGACGAAGTCGACGACCTCCTTCGTGCTCGAGGACTCTCCGCTGTGAGCGACGACGAGGGGGAGCGGCCTGGGGACACAGAGGCGCTGCAGCGGCTGGGAGCGCTGGAAGATCGCCACGCCGCCACAGGCCGCCATGGCGTTGTCGACCCCGGACGGGTTGCCGTGGAACACCTGCTCCCAGCGGAGGGCGATCTCCGCGATCTCGTCGTCCGAGGGAGGTGGCTCGCCTTCCTCTCGCCACCGAGCGTCCAAGGCGCGCAGCACCGCGACGCCGATGGCGGCCGAACAGCCCAGGCCGGCGCCCCCGGGGAGGGCGACCTCGCAGCGCACCCTTACGGGCGGCCGTTCGCCGAAGTGGGCCAGCAGCGCTTCGAAGGCGCGCGCGAGGGGCTCGTCGTCGCCGGGCGCGACGCGCTGGTCCCAGGGCATGCAGTGCAGCTCATGGTGTCCGTCGGCACTCTCGGCGGTCGCGCGGGCGCCGATACCCAGCCCTGCAGCGAGGGCCGGCTTGCCGTAGACGACGCTGTGCTCGCCCAGGAGGATGACCTTGCCGCGTCCGAATGCTGGCTCCACGGCCCGCCTCATAGCATGGCGCGCCGGGCTGTCCTACGGGGGGCGCCAAGGGCGCGGCCAGTCAGCTCGAGCGGACCGCGAGCCGTCGAGCCAGCCAACGCAAGGTTTCGACTCCCGGGCCTTTGAAGGGGGCCGCATCCAACGCCGCATTCGCTTCGCTCAGGAGCGTGGTCAGGCGGGCTTCGACGTTTGCGCGCGCGCCGCTTGCGACGATCAGCTCGGAGGCCGCGGCCACCTGAGCGTCCGTCGGCGACGGGGCGCTCATGAGCGCGTCGATGGGGCCGCGCTGGTCTGCTGGGACGATCCGCTCCGTCTCGGCGACCAGGGAGTTGCGCTTCTTGTGGCGGAGGTCGTCGCCCGGTTTGCCGGTCGGGCCGCCGAAGGTGCCCAGCAGGTCGTCGGCGAGCTGGAATGCCTCGCCGATGGGGTTGCCCCAGGCGAGCAGCGCGGCGATCGCCTCGTCGCTGGCCGCTCCGAGGAAGGCGCCCAAGAGCAGGGGGCCGCGCACCGTGTACGAGCCCGTCTTGAGGTCGTGCATGCGCGAGACGTCGGGGTTCGCCGTCAGGTCGAGGTGCTGTCCGAAGAAGACCTCTTTCTGGATCCTCACGAACTGCGCGAGCGCGCGGTCGCGGTGCGATGCCGGGAAGGGCGCCTCGAGCATCAGCTCCAGGGCGTAAGCCGCTGCGAGGTCTCCGGCGAGGATCGCCAGGGCGTTGGCGAGGTGAGGTTCGTAGCCCTTGTCGCGGAAGAACACATGGACCGCCGGCCCCCCGCGTCGCTCGTCGTCCTGGTCCATCCAGTCGTCGTGGATGAGCAGGAAGGACTGGAGCACCTCGACCGCTGCCCCGGCGGAGGTCGTCGCGTCCGGGTCGCCGTCCGGCGCGACGCAGCGGTACGCGGCCTCGAGCACCACCGGCCGCAGCCGCTTGCCGCCGCGGAGCGTCAGCTCGGCGACGCCCTCGGTCAGTTCCACGGATGCGGGCGAGATCTCCTGCGCCTCGGCGGTCTTGGCTGCGAGGTAGGTGCGGAGCTTGGCGTCGATGCGTTCACGGACGGAAGCGATCCAGGCGTCGTGGTCCATGGGGGACGCTTAGGTCGTTCCAGGACGAGGAGCAACTCCAGAGCCTCCCAGCGATCGTGGTGGGGAAGGTCCCGAGGCTCGATTCGTATGCGGTCTTGAACGTATGCAGTCTTGAAGTGGGTAGGTGTTTCGCGATAACAGACCGCAGCCGCGAGAGGCAGCGAGGAAAGGAGGGGTGATGCAGCCCGAAGGTCAGGGGGGACACCCACCGCAGGGGATGCCCCAGCAGCAGTTTCAGCAGCAGCCGGCGCCAGCGCAGGCGCCGATGCAACCCGCGGCGCCCGCCGCGCAGGCTGCGCCGTTGCGGCACGAGATCACACACGGGCCATCCTTCGCCATGTTGCGCTGCGATCTTGCACCTGGGCAGTCGGTGGTGGCCGAAGCCGGGGCGATGGTCGCGCGGCACAGCGGTGTGGCGATGGAGGTGAAGATGAACGCCAACCCCTCGGCGGGGATTTGGGCGACCATCAAGGCCTTCTTCATCGCTTTCGTCCGCAAGCTCGTGGGCGGGGAGACCTTCTTCGTCAACCACTTCACGGCTCCCCAGGGAGGCAGCGTCTGGATCGCGCCGACCCTCGCCGGGCAGATCAGCCACCGGCGCATGCAGGGCGAAACGATCACCCTCTCGACCGGTGCCTACCTCGCCAGCAACGGCAACCTGGAAATCAAGCTCAAATTCGGCGGGCTCAAGTCCCTGTTGGCCAAGGAGGGGGCGTTCTTTCTTCAGATCTCCGGCCACGGCGACCTCTGGTTCACCAGCTACGGAGGCATTCACGCCGTCGACATCAACGGCCCGTTCATGGTCGACAACGGTCACCTCGTCGGCTTCGAGGGGAACCTCAACTTCAACATCCGCAGCGTCGGCGGCGGCATGATGGGCCTCGTCGCGTCCGGCGAGGGACTCGTCTGCGAGTTCAACGGCCAGGGCCGCGTGTATCTGCAATCTCGAAACCTGGGCGCGCTGGTGGGGTGGCTCACGCCGCTCCTGCCTCGCTGAGGGAGGCTGTTCGCGATGGATATTCAGATCGGTTACCGACCCGCGCAGGCGATGGCCCGCGTGGTCCTTCAGAACGGCGAGCAGATCCGCGCCGAGAGCGGCGCCATGGTTGGAATGAGCACGAACGTGCACATCGACACCAGCGCCGCCGGCGGGATCATGAAGGGGCTCAAGCGCATGTTCGGCGGCGAGAGCTTCTTCCAGAACACCTTCACCGCGCAGGGCGGACCGGGCGAGGTGCTTCTGGCCCACTCCCTGTGTGGCGACATCGTCCCCCTCGACATGACGCCCCAGGGCTTCTTCATTCAGTCGTCGAGTTACATCGCGTCGAGCCCCTGGGTGCAGATCGACACGAAGCTCGGCGGCTTCAAGAGCTTCTTTGCCGGTGAGGGCGTCTTCGTGCTCAAGGCGACAGCGCAGCAAGAAGGGAAGGTGCTCGTCGGCGCCTTCGGAGGCATCCAGGAGCTCCAGTGCGACGGGAGCCTGGTCATCGACACGGGGCATCTCGTCGCCTGGGACGCCACCCTTCAGTACAACGTCGGCAAGAGCGGCAGCGGCTGGATCGCGTCCTTCCTCAGCGGTGAGGGGCTCGTCTGTCACTTTCAGGGGCAGGGACGCATCTGGATCCAGACGCGCAATCCCCAAGAATACGGCGGCCTCGTGGGGCGGATGCTCCCGCCGCGGGAGCAGTGAGTCATGCGCTACGAACTCAAAGACAAACCCGACTTCGGCATGGTTCAGGTCCTCTTCGACCAGCCGGGTGAGCAGCTCCTGGTCGAGTCCGCCGCGATGGTCGCCAAGGACAGCGCCATCGACATGAAGACCCAGATGCAGGGGGGGCTGATGCAGGCCGCCAAGCGCAAGATGCTCGGCGGCGAGAGCCTGTTCCAGAACACCTTCACGGCGACCGCCCCAGGGCAGCAGCTATGGATCGCCCCGAGCGCCGAAGGCGACGTGCAGGCCCTCGAGCTCGATGGGACCTACGAGGTGATGCTCAACAGCGGCGCTTTCTTGGCGAGCGCGCCCTCGGTGGCCCTCGACACCAAGTGGGGCGGGGCCAAGGGCTTCTTCAGCGGGACGGGTTTCTTCCTGCTCAAGTGCGCCGGCCATGGGCCGCTGTTCTTCTCGAGCTATGGCGGCATCCACGCCGTCGACGTCGGGCCGGCGGGGTATATCTGCGACACCTCGCATGTGGTTGGCTTTACGAGCGGCTTGAACTACCAGGTGACCAAGGTCGGCGGGCTCAAGTCGCTCTTCCTCAGCGGTGAAGGGCTCGTCTGCAACTTCCAGGGACAGGGTCGCCTGTGGATGTCCACCCGCAACGCCAACGCGCTTGCCGCCTTCCTCCACCCCTTTCGGCGCGTCAAGAGCCGCAACAACTGAGGGCGACGGGCGCGCTCCTTGCGCTGGTCGCGATCCTGAGCGCCGGCTCGGTCCGAGCGCAGCGGGGCGTCGACCCGCCGCGGCTGCGCCCGGTCCTTCGGCTCTTTGCCACCGGCGGCGTCGCGGGGGAGCTGGCCACCCCTGCGTGTGGGTCGTCCCACTTGGAGGCCGCCGAGATCGCGCGACGCGACGTGTGGCAGCGGGATCGGGCCGCCTCGCTCCTCGTGGACACCGGGGGTCTCTTGGCGCGGCACGGCGTCGCGCGGTTTGCTTCGCGTCGAGAGCCCGAAGCCCTCGCGCGGCTCGTGAGCGCGCTGGGGTACCGGGCTCTGGCGCTCGGGGAGGCGGACCTGGGCGATCCGCGCGAGCTCTTGCTGCGCCGGGCCCGCGCCCTGCGCCGGCGCGGTGTCCCTTACCTTGCGACCAACCTCCGCTGCGCGCCGGAGTCGGCCCAGGTCTGTGAGGTTCTCGTCACCGGCGCCGACGGCGTGCCCATCGCTCGTCAGGGTGGCGAGAAGGTCGCGCTGCTCAGCTACCTGGATCCGGGGGTGGGCCACCGCGTCGGCCCCGACCGTATGCAGGGCCTGCGGCTCGAGCCCCTCGAAGGCGCGATGCGCAACGGTGTCCGGGCGGCGCGTGCGGCGGGAGCGACGCTGGTCGTCGCGATCGTCGACCACCAAGGCTCGGGAGCCGTGGGCGCCGCGCGCATTCTCAATGTGGTGGCGCAGCTCGATGAAGCGGACAAGCCCGATCTCGTCCTCGCTGCGAGCGCAGGCACCGAGCTGCTCTTCGCACGCCCCGTCGGCTTTCGTCCCGCCTTCGTGGCCGCGCCCACCCGCAGCGCCGTCGACGCTCGGATCCGTCACAACGGCGAGAGCTACGACATCCTTGCGCACCCATCCGGGGACGGCCCCGTGGCTCCGGCTTTCGCTGCCTTCATGGCTTCTGTCGGGCCTCTGTACTGCCAGGAGCTCGGTCATGCGCTGGTCGGTGGGCGGGTGAACCCCGCGCTCGGTGAGCTTGGCCCCCGGGCCCTCGCCGAGCTCCTGGCGGGGGTCATGCGTCACGCTGCGCGCGCTGACGTTGCCGTCCTGAACGCCAGCGCCATCGACGGGCGGTGGCCGGGGGTCCGCGAAGGCACCCTCTCCGCCAGCGATGTGAACGTCGCCGTCCAGTACGACGAGCCCTTGATGCGGGCGACCGTGCCCGCGCTCTGGCTGCGTGACTTCGCGCGGCGCCACGCCGACGACGACGAGGCGCTCCTGAAGCTCGGGCTGACGATCGACAACCCCTACGGCACGCTCGAGAAGATCAAGATCAACGGGCGGCTCCTCGATTTGGAGGCGTACTACGATGTCGTCACGATCCGCTTTCTCGCGGAGGGGGGCGACGACGGAGTGGTGCCTGGCGGCGTCGAGTGGGAGCAGCTCGAAGGGCTCACGCTCCGAGGCGTGCTGCTCAGCTACTTACGAGAGGAGCGCGAGGAAGATCCACGGCAGGCGCTCCCGGATCCCTCGGAGCAGCTCGAGTGGACGCTACGCATCGACAGCGACCTGACCTTCAGCGGTTCGGCGGTGCGCGACCCCGGGGGCTATGCCGAAGGGCCCTTGCAGAACGCCAACCAGACGCAGCTCGGGGTGAACGCGAACCTCGCCCTCAACGCGCTGTCCCGGCGGGCCGCTTGGGAGAACCTGCTGACCGCGACCTACACCCTCGCGGCGACGAGCGAGACGAACGGCTTCGACGAAGGCGCCGATCAGCTCGTCTACCGCACCACGGGCAACTACCGCGGCTTCCGGGTGCTCCGGGACGAGCTCTACGTGCCGGATCTCGTCGCCGAAGGCTTGCTTCGCAGCGAATTCACCAAAGCCGACGACCGTGACACGCACTTCCTGAACCTGCGCTTCACCGGCGGCCTCCAGTGGCGCTTGCACCTCAAGGTCAAGCTCAAGCTGGTCGGTGGTTTCGAGATCCTGGAGGCCACGAGCGGCGCCGAACGCAGCGTTCATCCGGGCCTTGGCGCCCAGCTCAACATCGACCCGTGGCTCCTCATGCGCTCGGGGCTCCGCAAGCTCACCCTGACCGTGGGCGCGGACTACTTCGTCTCGGGGCTGGGGGGCCTCAACCGCCACCTCTTGCAGGGCCTGTTCGACCTCCAGCTCAATCTCAACCGCTTCCTCGCGCTCTCGTTCAACGTGACGCTCTATGGCCTCAAAGAGCGTGACGACGACTTCTCCTTCGCCACGCAGACGAACGTCGCAGTGCGCGTCTCCTGGACCGGGCGCCACCTCGCCCACTGATCGGCGCGCTCGTCGTTTGCGCTGGCCGGCGGTCGAGGCGTAGGGTTGGCTCCATGCGCGTCGTCGGCTTCGTTCTCCTCTTGGTTGGGCTCGGATGCAGCGATCCGGGCCCGGTCCAGCAGACGCACCGGGGGCGCCTCGAAGAAGGCGACTCGGTCCACCCTCAGGACGGCTCGTTCTACGACGCCTACACTTTCGAGACCAAGCAGGGCGCGTCGATCGTCGTCGAGCTGCGGTCGGACGACTTCGACCCCTACCTCCTGCTCAACGGTCCCGAGGGGGACCAGCTCGCCCAGAACGACGACGTCTCCGAAGGCGATCTCACCGCGCGCCTGGCGCTGACGGCGCCCGCCGACGGCACCTACACCGTGTTCGCCAACTCCCGCTCGGCAGGGGAGACCGGGGCCTACACTCTGACCATCGAGGCGCGCCCGGCGGCTCCGTAGCCTCGGCTCTGCCCCGACAGCCCGTCAGGGGTTGGGTGTGCTCCGCTATCCCACACTCCCCGTTCCCTTGGGCCGACGGATCGAGCTCAGACGCGATCTTCGGTCAGGGAGAGGATCCCCGCCGCCGGTCCTGGTAGACTCTGTGGGTGATGCGCGCAGGCACCCTCGCACTGCTCTTGCTCTCGACGAGCGTCGGTACGCTCTCGGCTCAGGAGCCGACCGCTCAGCAGCGGCAGCAAGCAGCGCAAGCCTACGACCGCGCAGCGGCGCTCTTCGTCCAAGGACACTTCGCCCAGGCGGGTCAGTGGTTCATGACCGCGTACCGCCTTGCTCCGGCGAAGGCCGCGCTGTTGCAGGCGGTGCGCGCGTATCGGCGTGCCGGACAGCTCGAGCGAGCCGGCACCCTCGCGATTCTCCTGTCGCAGGAGTACCCGAACGACGCACCGTCGGTGGAGCTCGCCGCGGAGGTCATGGAGGAAGCGGGTCGTCGCGCGCTCCTGGTGACCGTGGATTGCGAGGGGTGTGAGGTCGAGGTGGACGGGCGGATGCTCGCGACCCGCGCGGCCTACGTCACGCCCGACGAGAACCACCGCGTCGTCGGTCACTTCGGTGCCGCGCATGTCGAAGAGGTCGTCCATGGCGCTGCGCGCGAGCAGCGACAGGTTCGCTTCGAGCGCCCCGCCGGCGCGGAGGTCGTCGAGGAGGAGCTCACCGAAGGCGAGCGTCGTCGTCGGGAGGAGCGCCGCCGCGAAGAGGCGGGACCGGCCTACAAGGTGATGTCGCCCGGCGTGTTCTACGTCAGCCTCGCGGCGACCGTCGCCTTGGCCGGCGTGACGGTGTGGTCGGGCGTGGACACCCTCAGCGGCGTGGGTGCCTACGAAGCGAACCCGACGCGCGAGGCCTACGAAGCCGGGCAGGACAAAGAGCGACGGACGAACATCCTGCTGGGTGTGACCGCCGGCGTGGCGGCGTGGACGATCGTGACCGCCGTCCTGACGGACTTCTCGGGTCGCGATGACGAAGAAGACGACGACCGCGTCGAGGCTGCCATCGCCCCCAGCCGGGGCGGCGCCCAGTTCATGCTCCGAGGGACCTTCTGATGAGCCTCAAGCGGAGAAACTCCATGATGACGGCGTCGCTTCCGGCCGTCTCGCCGGTGCTCCCGACGCACACGCAGTCGCAGCACCTGGGCCGCTATCAACTGCTGGCCAAACTTGCTGCCGGCGGAATGGCGACCGTTTATCTTGGCCGCATCGCCGGTGCCGGCGGCTTCGACCGCCGTGTCGCGATGAAGGTCCTGCACCCGCACCTGGCCGAGGACGCCAACATCCGCGACATGTTCCTCGACGAAGCGCGCCTCGCGGCGCGCATCCGCCACCCCAACGTGGTCCCGGTCATCGATGTCGGCGAAGAGCCCGGCCAGGGCACCTTCCTCGTGATGGAGTACATCGAGGGTGTCGACTTCTCGAAGGTCATCCGCGCCGCGGCCAAGCGCGCCGCGCGCCTCGCACCCCCGGTCGTGCTGCGCATCGTCGTCGACATGCTCGCCGGTCTGACCGCCGCGCACGAGCTCAAGGATCCACAAGGCAACCACCTCGGCGTCGTGCACCGCGACATCTCGCCGCACAATGTGCTCGTAGGGACCGACGGCATCTCGCGCATCACCGACTTCGGCATCGCCAAGGCCGAGGGGCGCATCTCGAGCACGCAGACCGGCCAGCTCAAGGGCAAGCTCGCCTACATGCCCCCCGAGCGCCTCAGCCGAAAGGGCGGCAAGGTCATCGACGACGCCCGCGGCGATCTCTTCGCGACGGCGATCTGTTTGTGGGAGGGCTTGACGGGCAAGCGCCTCTTTCGGGGCGACGACGACCTCGAGACGGTGCGCAAGGTCCTCTACGAAGAGATCCCGAAGCCAAGCAGCATTCGCCCGGACCTGGAGCCGCTGGACGAGGTGGTCCTCAAGGGGCTCGCGCGGGACCCGGACGAGCGTTACCAGACGGCTCGCGAATTCCGCATCGCCCTCGAAGAGGTCGCTCCGAAGGTGGGCGGGCTCGGTCGCCCCGAGCACGTCACTCAGCTCCTCGACGCACTGATCGGGCCGAGCCTCGAGCGCCAGCGGCAGGCCGTGGAGGCGGCGGTGCAGGCCGCGGAGGCCGCGATGCTCGACGCGCCGATGCCCTCGCACGGGCCCGTGACCGGCTCGTACCGCCTGGCCGCGGAGCGCACCCCTTCGGTGACCGAGGGCACGGCGCTGACGACCGAGCGCGCGGGCGGGACGATCTGGAAAGTGTCGGCGCTGGTCTTGCTGCTCGCCCTGGTCGGGCTTGGGGCCTACATGTTCGGCCGGGACACGACCCCGCCGCCGGCCGTCGCGCCGGCCACGACGACGGCGGCGCCTCCGGGGGAAGCGGGGGGTGGGCTCTCGCCCCCGCTGCCGGCCGGTGAGCCGACGGCGCGACGGGCGAGCGCCCCCGCGCCGGCGACGGTCGTGACCGCGACGGGCTCGACGGCGGCGGAGCCTGCGATCGGTGGGAGGACCATGGCGGCAGAAACCACAGCCACCCCCGCCGAGGCCACGGAGGCTACCGCCGACGCCACAGAGGGTACCGCCGAGGTCACGGAGGCCGCCGACCGCGGAGAGGTCGCCGAGTCGGACTCGGCCATGGGGACGGACTCGGCCATGGGGACCCGTGCACGGGTCAGCGCGCGGATGCGTGGCCACTCGATGCGCCGTCCGCCGCGCGCCACCGCGCCGGCGGAGCCGCCGCCTCCCCCGACTCCGATGGTGACCCGCCCAACCATGACGACGACCGTGGACGTCCTCGACAACCCCTATGCCCAATAGTCTCGCCCTCTTCGCTTTGCTCGTAAGCGGCGCCGCGCTCAGCGGCTGCAACGTGTACAAGGCCTCCTTCCTCGATGCCGGAGGCGACGCCGGTCAGCTCGGCTGCCGGCGCGGCACCGCGGACTGCGACCGCAACGGGAGCTGCGAGTCGAACCTCGACAGCCCCATGACCTGCGGGAGCTGCGACAACCGCTGCCTCGGGGCGCAGGTGTGCAACCCCAGCAGCTTCACTTGCGAAGGCGACGCCGGCATGTTCGACGCGGCTCTGCCCGATTCGGCGCTCCCCGACGCCGGCGATGCCTCGATGGACGCCGGCCCGGTCGTTTGCGGGAACGTGCCGCCGCCGCGCCCGACGACCCCCGACGACATCGATGTCGAGACCCACACCTGGGCCCTCAAGGACATCGTGCTCGATCAACGAGGCAAGTGGCAGGACATCGGCTGGAACCTCGACGGGCGCTGCACCTTCGATATCACCGACGAGCACCTGTGCACGCCCCCCACGGCCCCCGTGCCGCCCCTGGACGGACCGGGCGGTGTCGACAACTCCTTTGGCCAGCACATCCTGGGTCTGGTCGCCATGTTCAACACCACTTTCGAAGTCGTCGCCCAGCGTTCGATGGAGGAAGGGCAGTCGATCATCGTGCGCCTGACCAACTGGAACGGCATGGACGACGACCCGAGCGTCGATGTGGCTCTCATGGCCGCTGCGGGCGTTCGGCGCCCCGACGGGACGACCGTCCCGCAGTGGGACGGCAGCGACCGGTGGGACGTCGCCTCCACGAGTTTCCGTGGCGGCAATCCGGAACAGCCGCTCATTCGCGCAGACAATGCCTACGTCGCCGGCCGGATGATCGTCGCCAAGTTGCCCGATCGGCAGCCGATTATCGTCCCTTGGGTGTCGACGAACTCCTTCGAGCTTCGGTTGACGGATACGACCTTCACGGCCGAGATCTCTGAGGACGCCAACACGCTTCAGCGCGTGTGGCTCACCGGGCGTTACGGCGTGATCGACCTCGCCGATGCCTGGGAGCGCTCGGGCCTCTGCGACGGCGGTGCCCTTCGAGCGCTGGTGGACATGGAGATCAGCGAAGACATGGACGTGCGAAGCACTCCGGGCACCGGTGGAATGGGTGCGACGTGCGATGCCATCAGTCTGGCCCTGGAGTTCACGGGCTATCGCGCAGACTATGGGACCCTCGTCACACCCGAACCCCCCCCTCCCGTCGAGTGCATCCCGGATCCCACCTGAAGCGCGACCGACACCCCAACGGCTCTCTCGCGGCCTTGCTGGCCGCCTGGGTGGGGATCGGGTGTTGCTCCGGTTCCGGGTCCATGGTCACGGATTCCGGCACGGACAGCGACGGGATGTGCGAGGCCGACTTTGGCGACGCTCGCTCCTGTCGCGACGACTGCTCCCTCGTCTGCGAAGGGGGAGACGCATGCGTTGCCCCGCGCTGCGAACCGGTCGATGCCGGTATGGAGGAGGAGTGCGGCGTCCGCTGGCCCGCGCGGCCCGATCGGCCGGACGCGCTCGACGACCAGGAAGTCGTCTTCGCCCTGAGAGACCTGCAGCTCGATCAGCGGGCGAGCTGGGCCGAGCTGGGGTGGGACCTCGATCAGCGCTGCACCCTGAGCACGGCCGACGAAGCGAGCTGCATTCCGCCCGGCGCGTCGTCGCCCCCCCTCGACGGGCGGGAGGGCCGCGACAATGTCTTCGGGGCTACGATCTTGGAGGAGCTCGCGGACGCGGACCCGGGCCTGGGAGCGGCGGTGCAGGCGCGTATGAGCGCAGGCGAGGCGCTGTTGTTGCACATCGGCGGCTGGAACGGTCAAGCCGACGATCCCCTCGTCGAGGTGTGGCTCGCGCAGACCGTCGGCGTCGACCGGGCCGACGGCGAACCCGAACCTCAGTGGGACGGGGCGGACGTGTGGGACGTGTCGAGCGCGAACTTCGTGACCATGGCCAACCGGCCGCGGCTGGGGGACGACCGCGCGTACATCGCGAACCGCACGCTCGTGGTGCGCCTGCCGGATCGCGAAGAGCTGGTGTTTCCCCTCTCGGGGGGTGCGCAGCTCGAGCTGCGGATGACCGAGACGAGGTTGACGGGCACCCTGAGCGAGGACACTCGTCGTCTCGAAGACGTCGTCATCACCGGGCGCTTCGCGCTCATCGACCTCGAGGCCGCGCTCGGCAAGGCCGGCATCTGTCCGGGCACCGAGCTGCGCGCGCGTCTCGAGCGCCGGCTCGCGACCTCCCTCGATCTTCGTAGCGATCCCGAAACCGCTAGCCCGGGAGTCACCTGCGACGCGGTGAGCGCGGCGTTCCCACTCGTCGGCGTTCGGGCGGGGTTGGGGGCGAGGGTCGAGCCTCCTCCGCCTCCGGAAGACCGTTGCCCTGCGGGATGAACGCCGGCTTTCCCTGCCTCGGCGACGGTTTTTCTCCCCCGTGGGCCGCCCCTGGCGGCAGAGCGGGGTGTTCGTTCCGGACAGCTTCTGTGATACGAGGCTGGGGAAGCTGGTGAGGGGGCGCTGCGTAGTAAGGGTGAACTCGCCCACAGACAGGAGGAATTCGCAATGAAGTGCTCGAAGTGGATGCTCGTCCTCGCGGTCGTGTCGTCGATCGGATGCGGGAGCAACGAAGACGATGCGCATGAACAGCAAGTAGAGGCTGCCGCCGAGGAGGTCGCGGCGGCCGCCGACCAGGTCGCGCAGGAGGCTGTCGCCGAAGCGGCCGGAGCGGCTGCCGAAGCGACGAACCAGGCCGGTGAGGCAACCGCAGCGGCCAACGCGTCGGCCATGCAGGGCCTCGCCCAGCTCGGTGAGGCCCTCGGCCAGGCTCTCGAAGCCGGCGCTCAGGCAGAGGGCGGCACGCCCTGCGAGCAGTCCTACAACGGAGCGAGGGCGATGATGGAGGCGCTCAGCAAGCAGCTCGGGTCGGGGAACGAGGCCAACCTGCCGAGTCGCGAGGCTTACCTCGAAGCATGCGGTCGTCTGCCGGAGCAGGCGCAGCAGTGCATGGTGCCCTCGTATGCGATGCAGCACATGCAGGAGTGCCGGGAGGTGGGGAACGATCCGCAGGTGCAGCGGCTGCGCGAGATGATGCGCGGCGGCAGCGCGAACTGAGGCGCCCGCGGAGGCGCCCGCAGCGTGTTCCCGCCCTCGACACGTCTGCAGCTGGCGCTGGTGGTGGCCGCCGTCGGGGCCGCCACGCAGCTCGCCGTCCGCGGCAGAGGGCGCCTCTTCGGGGTCCCGGCCGACTCGCCGACGGAGCGCGACCGCGGCTGGGCCGCCGGGGTGCGGGTCGGGGCTGCTGGGATTGGTCTGGGGTGCGTCGTCGTCGTGCTGGGCGCTCGAGACCCGCGCGGGGTCCTGTCGGCCCTCGCCGCCGGCGTGCTCTTGCCGGCCGCGGCGCTGGCTCTCGGGCGCTGGCGGATGGCCGTGCGCCACGCCGCGCCTCCACCCACGGAGTGGTGGCGGCTCGCGTCGGTGCCGCTGCACCTCGTCAATGCCGCGACGGTGGCCGTGGGTGCGGCGCTCTTCGCGTGGCTGCTCCCCAAGCTGCCGAGCATCGTCCCTCTGCATTGGGCGGTGCTCGGACACGGCGGGTACGGTTCGCCGACCAAGTTGTGGTGGTCGCTGCTGCCTTTGAGCCTCAACACCGGGTTGCTCGTGCTCGCGGCTCGGCAGCTCGCAGGCGTCTGCAACCACCGCAGGCTGGCGCTCCTGCGCTTTACCGAGGTGCTCTTGGTCGGCTTCGACGTGGCGATCGTCGTCGTGTGGCTGGGCGCCGCGGCGAGCGGTCGTCCGGAGCTACGGGTTCTGCGGCCGGCCTTGCTCCTCGCCGGTGTCGTCGTCGCCGCGGCGCTCCTCGGGGGCCTGGTGGCGAGCGTTTCTCTGCGTCGTCCGGGGCGCCCTCAGTATGAACGGGCGCAGTCGTGATAGAGGCAAAGCCATGATCGTCGGCTGGCGCGAATGGGTCGCGCTTCCGGAGCTTGGCATCCCGCTGATCAAGGCGAAGGTCGACACCGGCGCGCGGACCTCCTCTCTGCATGCGCGGGACGTGTCGATCTTCTCGCGGAAGAAGCAGCGCTGGGTTCGCTTCACGGTTTACCCGACCCAGCGATCGACGCGGACTGCCGTCGTGTGCGCCGCGCCCCTCGTCGACGAGCGTTGGGTCCGCAGCTCGAACGGGCGCGCCCAGCTTCGCCCGGTCATCGTGGCGGAGCTCGACCTCGGCGGCGAGAGTTGGGACATCGAGCTCACCCTGACCGACCGAGACGTCATGGGTTTCCGGTTGCTGCTCGGTCGCCAGGCGGTGCGTGGGCGCGCGATCGTCGATCCGGGACGCTCCTTTCTCACGCGGACGGTGCGCCCGAAGAAGAGGCGTGCCACCAAGAAGAAGCCGACGACCAAACGCGCCAAGGTGCCCAAGCCTTCCCGGTCCAGGCCTGCCGACCGACCGACCGTCGCGTGGAAGGTGGGGGCGCCTCGCAAACCCTCGACGAAGCGCCGCCGATGAGTCCGATGGTCGGCGAACAGTACGGACCATGGCGTCGTTGCTCGCCGTTGACCTTGGTCTCTGCAGCCGAGGCCCGTCGTCAGCTTCGGCGGGCGCGGGCCCGGCTCATGCCACGTTTGTCGAGCAGCCGGTAAAGCGTGACCGGCGTCACGCCCGCGGCTTTGGCTGCCCGACGGACGTTCTGGCCGTGTCGTTCGAGGAGCTCGCGGAGCCACTGGGTTTCGAGGGGCGCCAGCCAGCGTTCGCGCATCTCCGCGAGGGTCGGCTCCCCGTGGCGCGACGGCGGGGCCGGAGCGGTGGGAGGCGCGTCACGGATCATCGCGGGCAGGTCCTCGGCGGTGATCGCCTCGCCGGAGGCCATGAGCACCGCGTGCTCCATCGCGTTCTTGAGCTCGCGCACGTTGCCGGGGAAGTCGTAGGCCATCAGAACCGCGAGTGCGTCGGTGGAGAGACGGCGCACCGGGCGCTCATGCTTCTCGGCGGCCTGTTTGAGGAAGACCCGCGCCATGGTCTCGAGGTTGTCTCTCTTGTAGGAGCGCAGCGGCGGAAGCTCCATCGTCATCACGCTCAGCCGGTAGTAGAGGTCTTCGCGGAAGGTCCCCTCCCGGGCCATCGCGGGCAGGTCGCGGTTGGTGGCGCAGATGAGGCGCACGTCCACCGTGCGCGGGGCTTCGTCGCTGCCCAGAGGTTGAATCTCGCCGTCCTCGACGGCGCGGAGCACCTTCGCTTGCAGCGGGACCGGCAGCTCGCCCAGCTCGTCCAGAAAGAGCGTGCCGCCGTCGGCCTTGACGAACTCGCCCTTTTTGTCTCGGGTGGCGCCGGTGAAGGCCCCCTTGACGTGCCCGAAAAGCACGCTTTCCAGGAGTGTCTCTGGGATCGCCGCGCAGTTGACCGTGACGAAGGGCGCGTCGGCGCGGGCGCTGTTGAAGTGGATGGCGTGAGCCACGAGCTCTTTGCCTGTGCCGCTCTCACCGTGAACCAGAACCGGGACGTTCGTCCGCGCGACCCGCTCGATGCGCCGCTCCACTTCGAGCCACTCGGGGCTGAGGCCCTTGATGAGAAAGGGCCGGCCGCTCTTATCACGGGAGGCATGGTAGAGCTGCGCTCGGCGCAGGAACTTGGCCGACGAGGTGGCGATCTCTTGCAGCGCAGCGAGCGTCGTGTCGTCGAAGGAGTGCTTGCGGCGCGACGAGACGCTGAGGACCCCGATGGCGCGCCCTTGGTACGGAATGGGCGCGGCGGCGACGGAGGCGACCTCGAAGTAGTAAGGCGCGTAGTGCGGGTCCGTCGCCGCATCCACACAGAGATAAGGTTCGTTCTGTGCGTAGGCGTAAGCTGCAACGCCGTTGAAGCCCCCGTCGGCGCGCCGGAGGGGCAGGACGTCGTCGGGGAGGGTCACGATGAGCCCCTCGACGACATGGAAGTGGATCGCCAGGCCGTTCTTGGCTTCGTCCCACAGGAGGATGGCCCCGTGGTGGGCGCCCGTGCGTTCGAGGGCGAGCTCCATGATCCGGCGCTCGAGGGACTCGACGTCGGAGACATCGTGGAGGGCCTCATCGGTTGAACTCATAAAACCACAGTATAGCGCATAGATCTAGCTGTTTCACCAAATAAACAGCGCTCGCCGGTTTTCCCAAGGATCTTCATGTGTAGGTGCTTGGCACCCTATGTGCTCTTCGGTCCGCCAACTTCAACGAGCACCGAACCGAAACCTGCTGGAGAATCCGATGAACCGCTCGATCCTTGTCTTCGCCCTCGCCCTCGTCGCCCTCGCTGGTTGTGCCTTCGAGTCCGGCAGCGAGTCCGCCGCGAGCGCCGCCGCCGTGACCGGTCGGCCCTACTTCGACCTCTTCGAGGGAAGCGACGGCGACTGGTACTTCAACCTCAAGGCTGCCAACCACGAGACCATCCTCCGCTCCGCGAGCGGCTACGCCACACGGACCGGGGCGCTGAACGCCATCCTCAGCGTGCTGGACAACGGCGAGCGGGAGGAGCGCTTCGAGCAACGTACCGCCGCCAACGGCGAGTACTACTTCGTCCTCGACGCCCGCAACGGCCGCACCATCGCGGTGAGCGAGACCTACATCAGCTACGCGAACGCGCACCGCGGCATGCTCGCGGTCATTCGCAATGTGGGCGCGTACCTCGACTTCATGGCGTCCCGCACCGGCGCGCGCTTTCAGGTCTTCCAGGGTGCTGACGACCGCTTCTACTTCAGCCTTTACGCTGGGAACGGCGAGATCGTCCTGCAGTCGCAGGGCTACGTGGACGAAGCCTCGGCGCTGAATGGGACCTTCTCGGTGGCGGCCAACGGCGTCCACGCCGAGCGCTTCGAGCTGAACGAGGCAGCCAGCGGCGGCTATTACTTCAACCTGCGCGCCTCGAACGGCCGGGTCATCGGCACCAGCGAGGTCTACACGACGCGGGCGTCGGCCGAGCGCGGCATCGAGGCCGTCATGGCCCTCTTGCCCGAGGTCGAGCTGCTCTGACGACTGCCTGGTTCGGGCTCGCGTGAACCGAAACGCGGCGGCGGGTTGATCCCGTCGCCGCATTTTCTTCCTCGGTCTCCGTCGGCGCCGCCTGGATCTCGTTGTAGCGGAGCGTTACGGTCCGAGCGTGCTCGAGCGCGTCGCGCTGCATCAGACCCGTTTCCGGACCCCAGGCGTCACGCCCGACGCCCGCGGTGTCCTGCTCGGCCAGCGCGGACTCGTGCTCTTTCCCAGCCTCGACCGCCTCGTGGCCTTCCTTCGCGCCTACAGCGAGGAGAGCTCGCTGGACGAGCTGCTGCCCAGTCTGGTCCTCCGGCGGGTCGTCACTCCCCTCAAGACGCGGGAGCTGATGGTCGCCTTCGCCGCCGAGTCGTCCTACCGGATGGACCGGATCGCCGCTGCAGCGAAGCTGACCGGCGGCTTCGTCTTCACCGGCACCTCGAGACACTTCGTCAAGTACCGCGACGGCCTCTCGCCTCTGGGCTACGACGTCCAGGAGCTCGTCGAGGACCCCGCGGATCTCGTGCTCTACCACGACGGTTTCCGGCAGACGTACCGCTTCGAAGGCGAGATTGCGCTGCGCGACCTCGTGTTCAAGTTGACGCCTGAGCGGGTGCCGGCGGGGCTGCGCGCCGAGTCCACCGAGCTCCTCTGGGTGACGAGCGAGGTCGGGATCGGAGGCGCGATCCTCGGCTATCTCTTCCGGTGGCAGGTCCCGGCACGTGCGGCGCTCGTCGAGTGGCCCGCGACGAGTGCCTTCGACGACCGGCCGCGGCGGCTGTACCTCTTCGAGATCCGTGAGGCACCGGAGCGGGTGGTGTCCCTCCTCGCCTCGCTTCCAGGGGTGCATGTCTACGAGCCGCTCGGCAAGACCTTCGCCGTCGAGCTCGGCTACCGGCATCCCATCGCCCTCGACTCGTGCCGCTCGCTCTTTGGTGACGGCGGGCTGTATCTCTTCGGGGGGGATGGTTCGCCGCTCGTGATCCGGCCGCTCCCGCCGATGGCGCCGATCCGTTCGCTCGTGCGCAGCGCGATCGCTCTGGACGACGAGCCGGTGGAAGCCGCCGTGGGTTCGGGGTCGGAGCGCTCCCTGGAGCTCGCGCTCCCGCTGCGCTTGGCCCCGACCGTCGCACCATGGAAGGCGGTGACCGCGACGGTCGTACCGGCCCGGCAGCGGGCCTGGCTCGAGCGGCTGCTCTACGCGCTCCCTCCGCATACTCTCGCGGCGCTTCGCCTCGCGGTCGGCTCGGACCGCTACTACCTCGTCGATCCGCGGGGCATCGAGGGCGTCCCCTTGGGGACCTTCCACACGGAGGTTGCACCACGGATCTATGTGCCGGCGGGCTCGACGCTCGTCCCCGCCGTCCGCCCCGCCGTCCTCGAGGAGCTGGTCGGTGGCAGGGGCGATGGTTTTGTTTTCTTCGACGCCGCGGAACCTCGGCCGCGCCTCGTGCCCGCGGTCGCCTTTGGTCCCGTGTCGCGCCGCGCCCTGCGCGCCGTCGACGCCGCGCCGGTCGTCGCCGATCCGCTCCCGAGCGAGGAGCCCGAGCTGCCGTTGCTGCGCTACGATCGTCCACGCCGCTTCCCGCTCTGGGGCATCCCCGGAAAAGAGGCGCGCTCGGATGAGTCCGAGGAGACCTGAGTGGCCGAGGACCTCGGCAAGATCGGGCGGCTCTTCGAGAGCTTCGCCAGTGCTTTCCTGCGACCGCTGTTGGTCGGGGGAGAGGCCCGGACCACCCGGGCCCTGCCGCCCGGCTTGCTCGACCCCTTCGCGCAGGCGTCGTCCAGCGACCCGGAGGTGGCTGAGGCTCTGAGCGACGGGGTCCTGTCCGCGGCCGCAGAGATTGCGCCGATCGGCACGGTCCCCTCGCCGGACCGGGGGGCGATGGCGCTGGTGATGGCGGCGCACGACCTCGCCCTCGTCACCGACCCGATGCTCGACCGGGTCGTGGCGCGCCGAGCGCGGCCGAAGGTGGTCGAGTGGGCGGCGACGCTCGCCGAGGCCATCGGTCCTCCGCGGACTCGCGGGGAGGCCCTCCACCGTCATGTCTGGTTCGACCGCTTCCTCGCCCTGGAGCGAGAGGACACGGTCGTGCGCAACTGGGCTTATACCTACCGCTTCTACGGACGGCCCCCGCCGGCGAACGTCGTGGCGCTGCCGAGGCTTCGCTTCGTGCGCCAAGAGCACAACCGGGTCGGGCTCCTCGAGCTCATCGACGCGGACGAGGACGGTCTCGGGCTTCGCTCCCTTCTCGACGGGCTGCTCGCTCGCTCGCCGGTGACGCAGCTGCTGCGCTGGCGTCGGCTCCGCCGCCCGCGGCTGGGGGCGGCGGCCCTCGCGTGCCTCTCCGACGCCCGTCTGCGGGCCGGCGTCGCCCACCAGCTCGTCCGCGCCGGCACCGAGGGGATCGAGGCGGCCTTTGGCTTCGCGCTTCGTGAGCTCCACGCTCAAGGCGCGCCGCCCTCCCACCTCCGGGTGGCGCTCTCGTTCGTCGCCGAGCTGCAGCTCCTGGAGCTCGTCGATCCACGGACCGAGCCTGCCCCACCGGAGCCCCTCGAGAGCGACGACGCGCGGCTCTACGCGGCGGTGCTCCCCGCGCTCGTGTCCGTCGATCCGGCGGCGGCCCTGAACACCCTCGCGCCGTCGGACCGAGCTCGGGCGCTCGAGCGTGCCACGGCGCTACGGGCCGTGTCCGGCGACGCCTCGCTCGATTTTGTCCGCTCCCTGCTGGATCGGTCCTTGCCCCTCTCGCTATCCTCCCCCGCCGTCTCGCACCCTCCGAGCCACCCCGTCTGAAGACCACGTGCCCGCCAACCTCACGATCGCTCGCAAGCTCCAGCAGGTCGCTCGAACGCTGGAGGGGACCTTCCTCGGCAAAGCCGAGACCGTGCGGCTCATGCTCATCGCCGCCCTCGCCGGCGAGCACATGGTGCTGGTCGGGCCTCCCGGCACCGCGAAGTCCGCGCTCGTCCGGATGCTGTCAAAGCTCATCGAGGCTTCCTACTTCGAGTATCTGCTGACCCGATTCACCGAGCCCAACGAGATTTTCGGGCCCATCGACATCGCGGCCTTTCGCAGCGGCGAGTACAAGCGGCGCACCGCGGGCATGCTCCCCGAAGCCGAAATCGTCTTCCTCGACGAGGTCTTCAAGGCCAACTCGGCGATCCTCAATTCGCTCCTGAGCGTCCTCAACGAGCGCATCTACACTGTCGGGGGCACGGTCGTGCGCGTGCCCCTCATCAGCGCCTTTGGCGCGAGCAACGAGGTCCCCAACGACGAAGACCTGATGGCGGTCTTCGACCGCTTCCTGCTGCGGGTGCGCAGCGACAACCTCGACAGCTACCATTTCCACGAGCTCTTGCTTCGCGGCCTTCAGCACGAGGTCGACAAGATCACCGGTCGTTACGACCAGCAGCCGCCGCTGCTCACCAGCCAGGAGCTACACGCCGTCCACGCGGACTTTGCTTCGCGCATGCGTTTCAGCGACGAGTTCTTGGCGGCCTACAAGGGCCTCGTGTTCCAGATCCGCGCCGAAGGCGTCAGCCTGTCGGACCGCCGTGCGATCAAGATGCTCAAGCTCTTTGCCGCCAGCGCGCTGCTCGATGGGCGACCGCAGGCGAACCCGAGCGACTTCTTCGTCCTCCGGCACATCTGGAACAACCTCGACCAGGCCGAGATCCTCGACGGGATCGTCGCCCCCGTGCTCGAGGCGTGGTACCGCGACAACCCGGAGACACGGCGTTTCGGTGCGACGGAGGTGGGGCTCGACGCCCTCATCGAGGAGATCAACCGCATCCGTGATCTTCTGACGAGCGACCGGTCGATGAGCGACATCCAGCTCTTCAGCCACCTGAAGGCGCTCGGCGAGATCAAAGCGGCCCTCGAGGCGATCGGCACGCCCCCGGCGCGGGAGGCCGTCGGTCGCGTCGAACAGCTCCTCGGTCACGTGTTCCAGAGCGGCAAGTTCGCGCCGTAGTCGCCGGCGAGCGCCAGAGGGCTGCGTCGCGCTATACCCTGGGGGTGCCCCTCGCCGCTCGCCTTCATGGGACCGCCACGGGCCGAGAGATCGGCTCGCTCGCCCTGAGCGTCGTGCGCGCCGACAACCCCATGGTTGCCGTGCGTGCCGCGCACTGGCGCAACTCCCTGCTGCGGGTCGGGCTGCCGGTGCCCCTTTGGGCGGTCCACGATCTCGGCCTCCTTGCCGCCGTCGATGCCGAGTGCGGTCCGCCGGGGCCGCGTCCCGTCGGCCTGTCGTTGCCGGAGCCGGCGGCCGCCGCTCTCGAAACCTACGCCCAAACCCTCTCGGAGCTGGCGCACAGCGAGGTGCTGGAGAAGGCCCGCCGCTGGCGCCTCGGCGACGAGCTCGTCGCCGTGCTGCTGCTCAAAGTCCTCGGGCCCCTTTATGAGCGCTACCGCGGGGCTCGCCTCGGTGGTATCGACACGGCGGCGCTTCCTCTGGATCCGGAGGTCTACCGGGACGTCGAACCGCAGCTTGCGGAGCTCTTCACAGCTCACGACCGCACCGACGATCTTGGGTTCCTGCAGCACCTCGCACGGGAGCGGCTGCGCCTGATCACGGCGGTCGAGCAGATCGATCTCGACACGCTGCGTCTGCTGGGCATGTTCGGCGCCGAGGCGACGGCTGCTGGAGCGATGCAGATGCTCGATCTGCTCCACGTCTTCGAGTCGCCGGAAGCGAACGACGTCGTCAATTTCTCGCTCGACCTCCTGCCGAGCATCCTCGAGACGAAGAGGGCCAGCGGCCAGCAGGTGTTCTCCGTCGACGGGTACGCGGGGGTCGAGCGGCGCGGCACCCTCGACTCGCTCGTCCTCAGCGAGCTCGCGTTCGACGATGAGCTCTTTGACCGGCGCTTCGTCGAAAAGGAGGTCTTCTACTACGCCCGCGAGAAGCAGCAGGAAGAAGACCGTCGCCTTCACTACATCCTCGTCGATGCCTCGGCCTCGATGCGGGGGCAGCGATCCGTCTTTGCCCGTGGCCTCGCCCTGACGCTGATCAAGAAGCTCCAGCTCCGCGGTGAGGACGTCTACTTTCGGTTCTTCGATTCCCGCCTCTACGAGCTGCAGCACGCCCGCCATGGGCGCAGCGGCGGTGGCGCCATCAGCGTGCCCTACGTGCTGTCGTTCAAGGGCGAGCGCGGCCGCAACTACGCCAAGGTCTTTGGGATGCTCGTGGGGGAGCTCCAACGGCTCCAGCGCCGCGAGCGTCGCTCGCCGATCGTCTACATCCTCACCCACGCGCAGTGCCACGTGCCTCTCGAGACGGTGGAGCGTCTGCGAAGCATTGCCCGGCTCTATGGGGTCTTCATGTTGCCGAGCACCGGAGAGCTCGACCTGGACTATCTCCACCGATTGCACACGGTGCAGGTCGTCGACAGCGCCTCCCTGGCGGTCCGTGACACGCGCGCGGCCCGCGCGCTGGAGATCGTCGACGATGCCGCCGACGCCGGAAGCGGCAAACCCGATCCGTCGCCAAGCCGTCCCAGCGTGCCGTCGCCGCCCCCGGGCGAACGCCTCTGAGCTCCTTGGCCTTGGCGGCCGGGACGGACCCCTCGTGCTACAACGGAACGGTCCGTGGCGACAGTGGACGAGCAGGAGGCCATGCGCCGGGCGCGCGCCGCCCTCCAGGGAGGAACCCCTGCGCAGGCCCTTGCCGACCTCTGGTCGTTCGTCGAGCGCACCCACCTTTCCGCCGGTGAGGTCGCGGAGGCTCTGCGAGAGATGGCACGGGTCTACGAGTCCTTGGGCCGCGAGCGCGCCGTGGCGACGATCCTGCTGTTTCTCGGTGAGGCGGAGGCGGCGTATCGGGCGTCGGCGCACCCGACGGATCGGGCTCGGGCCGCCATCGCGAACGGCCGCCTCGCGGACGCCGCGCGGCACTACGTCGAGGCCGGCTGGCTTGGCCACGGCGCCATCCAGCTCGAAGACGCCGGCGACGATCGAGGCGCGCGGGTCCTATGGGAGCGGCTCGCGGCCGACCCGCGGCTGCGGAAGGATCTCTACACCTCGGGCCTGGTGCACTTCAACTTGAGTCGCGCGTGCGAGCGCCTCGGCGATCGGGCTGCGGCGCGTGAGGCGGTCGCGCAGTCGATGCACCTGCTCGAAGGTGCGGCGGACGGCTTCGAGGCGCGAGGGCTGCGCGAGCGTGCCTTCGACTGTTACCAGATCTTGCTCACCCTCGGTCGCGACGGTGCCTTCGAGAACCTCGCCGAGGGCTATCTCAACTGCATCCGCGTGCTGAAGGAAGACAACCTCAAGTACTACGTGCTGCAGTACTTCGAGGACTTTCAAGGGTTGGCCCTCGAGCGTGGCGAGCTTCATGCCGCGGCAACCCTCTTCCGAGAGGCGGCGGAGTTTGCACGGCGCCACGCGCTGCCCTACGAAGACCACTACCGCCGTCGGGCAGGCGAGACGCTGGTCCGCGCCGCCGAGCGAGCGATCGCCGAGGGCGCGCCCCATGAAATGGCCGAGAATGCCTACGCGGCGGCCATCGACGCCTACAACGATCTGGGTGCCTATGCCGCGGTTCGGGACGTCTACGCTCGTCTGGCGGAGCTCGACCTGGGCGACAAACGCAAGGCTCGCTACGCGCGCTTGCACGAGCGTTTGCGGGGGGAAGAGGACGAGCCTCGGCAGCTCGTGGCGTTCCCCGACTACCTGCGCATGGATTCGGCGTATCCGGAGATCTGGCGCTTTGACGTGATCGAGTGGGAGCAAGAGGGCGACGCCGCCGAGACGATGGGGGAGGTGCTCCTCGACCCGAAGTGGCCCGAGTTCACGCGTCGGCGGGCGCTGCTGTGCCGGCTTCATCTGCTTGGCTGTGGCGAGACGCCACTTACCGAGCGCACGCTGGTCGCCCTCGCGCATCATCTCGGCCGCGTGGAGATCTACGCGTCTCTGGCGCCTCTCGAGCGTCTGGTCGAAGACCCCAGGCCGAAGGTGCGGGCCGCGTGCCTCCGTGCCGCCCGCCAGCTCTTCTTCAAGCGGAGCTTCGTGCTCGTCATGCGTGGCCTGCGGGACGAGGACGAGGCCGTGCGCCGGGAGGCCATCGAGGCGGTTTCGGCGCTCCACTTCGGTCACGCCTTCGACCCGTTGCAACGGATCTATCGTTCGAGCACGGACCGCCAGGTGCGCAGCAAGGCGCTCGCCTCCATCGGAAAGATTCCGTCCCTCGAAGCCGCGGAGCTGCTGATCGACGTGCTCCGTCAGGGGGATGCGGCCGAACGCGCGCTCGCGGCAGATCTCTTGGCGCGGGCCGAGCACCCCGAGGTCGATGCGCTTCTGCGGCGGTCGCTCGCCCATGAGACCGGCGCGGTGCGCGAGGCGCTCGAGCGCGTGCTCCGCCTGCGCAGTCCCGCCTGAGGCGCGTTTCAACATGCCGTCGTGCGTCGCTCCGCGGACTGGGTGCGACCTGGCCGCGTCCACGTGCGGAAAGAACGCCGAGTCTTGTCGAGGTGATGGGCGGCCGCGGGCCAACAAGCGGCGACGAGAGGTCTTGAGATGACTTCTAGTCGAGTAGGCGCGCTTGGGCGATGAGCTCGCGCCAACCGGGGCGGGTCCCGCTGAGCAGCAGGCCTACGCGGAAGAGCCGGGCACCGAGCCGGATCGACAGCCAAGTCGAGGCGAGGAGCACCGCGAGCGCACCGGCGACTTCCCAGAGCGCGATGCCGTCGGGGGCGATGCTCATGCGCACGATGACCGTCAACGGAGCGCTGAAGGGGATCCAGGTCAAGAGCTGTCCCAGCCAACCGTGCGGCTCTTCGAGCAGGACGATCATGGTCATCAGCGGGAGCACCGCCAGAAGCGCCCAGCCCAGGGTCAGCTTTTGGCTCTCCGGTACGCTGCTGCCGAGGGAGCCGGTGGCGAGCATGAGGCTGCCGATGAACAGGTAGCCCAGCACAAAGAAGAGGGGCGAGGCGAGCAGCGCCTCCCAGGGGATGGGGATGTCCATGGACGCGACGAGGGTCGCGAAGGCCAACCCGCCGCCGACGACCATAGCGGCCCACACCAAGAACTGCAGGAGCCCGGCGGCGCCGAGCCCGAGCAGCTTGCCGGTGAGCAGCTCGTCGGGATCGGCGGAGCTCAGGAGCACTTCGACGACTTTGCTCTCCTTGTCGAGAGCCACGGTCTGCACGAGATAGCCCGACGACGAGAGCAGAGCCGTCAGCAGGAGCACGCCGAGCAAGAAGGGGATGCCTGCCCGTACGACGATCTCAGCGGCCCGATCCTCGGAAGGAACCAGACCTCGCTCGGTGGCGACGGTCCGTCGAAGCTTGAGCGGTTCGAGAACCCGGACCAGACGCGCATCGTCGATGCGCCCTCGGAGCAGTCGGTCGCGAAGGAGGCGTTCGAGCACGGGTTCGACCGTCGCTCCACGGACGCTGATGACCGGGCCCGTGGGCGACTCGAAGACGTGCACGTCGCCGGACTCCATGTAGTCGTCTTCGACGACGTACACCGCCGCGAGGCGACCCCATCCGAGCTGTTCGAGTGCCGCGTCGTTGTGGTCGAAGCGCGCAAAGAGCACGGGGCTGATGTAAAGAAAATCACGCCCGTCGGGGTCGAGCCCGACGCTGACGACGGCCTCCTGCGCTTCCGGATCGAGCTCGGCGAAGGGGAACCAGATCGCGCGGTCGCTGAGGACCCCGTCGTGGTCGACCAGGCCGTAGATCGCAGCGCGCTCGATGCGCGAGGAGAGGAAGGCCCCTTGAAGGGCGAGGAGTCCGCCGCTCAACGCCGAGAAGAAGATGGGCAGCCCAAAGGTGACCAGTACGTAGCTCCAGCGTCGGGCGACGTTGAGGAATTCGAAGCGGGCGACCGCTCGTACCTTCGCCCAGCGAATCACGGCGAGCTCTCCCGTACCCGGCTCAAGAAGATCTCTTCCATGGTCGCCAGGACCTCTTCGAAGTGCGTCACGTGGACGCCCGCGGTGACGAGGGCACGCAGGACCTCACCGCTGTCGGCGCCGTCGCGCAGACGAAGCTGCACCCAGCCGTCCTCGTGGACGACGGCGGTGACCATCGGCAGTTCGGGCAGCTGCCCTTCGACACGGACGCGGACCATCGGGTGCGAGTGCTGTCGGCGCACCTCGTCCAAGGGACCGTAGAGGACGCGGCGCCCGGCATGGATCAAGGCCACTCGATCGCAGAGCTCCTCGACCTGGTTCATCATGTGGGTCGAGAGGATCGTCGCCTTGCCCGCGCTGCGCCGCTCACGGATGAGCCGCTTGACGAGGTCGACGTTGATGGGGTCGAGGCCGCTGAAGGGTTCGTCCAAGACGCAGAGATCGGGTTCCGTCAGCAACGCGCCGGCGATCTGGACCTTCTGGCTCATGCCCTTGCTGAGGGTGTCTGTGTTGCGCCGGGCGACGTGCAGGAGCCCGACTTGGTCGAGCCAGTGTTTGGCCGCGTCACGGGCCCGGCGTCGGCTAAGCCCCTTGAGGCGTCCGAAATAGGTCAACGCGTCGAGGACCTTCGTCTTCTTGTAGAGGCCCCGCTCTTCGGGGAGATAGGACACGCGGTCGAGGGTCTCGCGTCGGAGCCGCTCGCCGAAGAGCCTCACCTCCCCTTCGTCGGGCCGCAAGATGTCCAGGCCGATGCGGATGAGGGTCGTCTTGCCGGCGCCGTTGGGGCCGAGCAGGCCGAACACCTCGCCCGCGTAGACGTCGAGGTCGACGGAGCGCAGCGCTGCTGTCTCGCCGAACGACTTGCGAACCCCCTCGAAGGCCAGCACGGGCTCCGTCCCGTTCGAGGTCATCCGACGCCTCGCCGCACCATCGCTCGGCGCACCAGGTCGAGCGGGAAGAGCGCCGCGGAGCCCTGCGTGACGAGGCGAGCGTAGACGAAGCGACGGGCGCCGGGTTGAGGGTCGTAGAGTTGCAGCGCGGTCACGTTCGCAGCCGCACAGACGGTGAGCACTGCGAGCATCGCGATCGTCGCCGCGACGGCCCCCAGGACCCACCAACGCGGAAGCTCGCGCGGCGCGATGTGCGGGAGCGCCGGCACGAGCGCGAGCGCGAGCAGACCCGTCGCAAACGCCGTCGAGCGCAGCTGCGCGACGGGCGCCACGAGCGTCGGGATGGCAGCCGGTGTGTACGGCGCTTGGTGCGCGAGCAGCTCCCAGGCGAGGGCCAGCACGCCGACGGCGATCGCCCCCAGGCCGAGTCGGAGGCCGGTCTTCTGGTCGTGTCGGAGCATCGTCGGGGACGCCACGGGCGGCATCCTGCCTCATCGGAGCGCGACGTCGAGGATCTTCCGCGTCAGCGTCGAGACGCCACGGTCTTCCGCCAAGCGCTCGACCTCGACCAGCGCCAGGTCGGCGTGCGGGGTGGCCGCGGCGCCGGTGGCCCGAAAGACGCGCAGGTGGAGCCGGCGGTGGCTGAGCAGGTGTGTCAGCTCGCCCCGGGGCGTCTGCGGGAGCCGGGCGCGGATCCCGGCGGCCCTCAAGGCATGTCGTGCTTCGGTTCCAAGGTCGGCGCCTCCTGCCTCGCGCATCGGGACCGACCACAGGCCCCCGAAGAGCTCCCCGTCACGGCGCTCGAGCCAGACTCGGAGCGGGCGCGCTCGGGTCGCGACCACCGCGACGAGTTCGAGGCGGCGCGCCCTCGTTTTGGGGCGTGGTACCGGCAGCGTTTCGGCGATGGGCCGGCCTGCGCACCAGCGCTCGACGGGGCAACGCGGACACGCGGGGGCGCTGGGTGTGCAGACCAACGCACCGAGCTCCATCAGCGCCTGGTTCAGCGCGCCTGGTCGGGGCCCGTCGACGAGGGCCGCGGCGTCTGCCCACAGCGCGCGCTCTGTGACGGCTCGGCCCAAGGGTGTCTCGATGCGCCGGAGCCGGGCGAGCACCCGCGCCACGTTGCCGTCCACGACCGGTTCGCGCGCGCCGAAGGCGATGCTCCCGATGGCTCCCGCCGTGTAACGACCGACGCCGGGCAGGGCGAGCCGCGCCTGCGCGTCCCGAGGGACCTGTCCACCGTAGCGGGCCACGACTTCGCGGGCGCCGCGGTGCAGCAGGCGGGCGCGTCGATAGTAGCCGAGGCCGCTCCAGACCCCGAGGACCTCGTCTTCCGAGGCCGCCGCGAGATCTGCGACGGACGGGAACCGTGCGAGGAAGCGTTCGTAGTAGGGGATCGCCGTGTCGACGCGGGTTTGCTGGCACATGATCTCCGAGACCCAGATCGCGTAGGGGTCTCGGGTTGCTCGCCACGGCAGCGGCCGCGCGTGGGCGTCGTACCAGCGGAGGAGCGCGCGCCGGACGCGCTGCGGGTCCCAGGGGTTCGTTGCCGAAGCCATCGCCGAGCTCAGGGCAGGGGCGCCGGCGGCGGCAGCGCCACGACCGAGGCCTCCCGCACGGCGCTCCCTTCGAGGTCGAAGAAGCGCACTTCCATGGCCTCGAAGTCGACGAGGGCAAACCCTGGTTCGTCGCCGCGTCGGAGCGTGCCGGGGTTGATCACGGTCAGCCCTTGGAACTGGCGGACCATGCGCTCGTGGGTGTGGCCGCCCAGCATGAAGTGCACGCGCTGGTCGCTCATGAGCGCGCGCAGCGCGTCGATGGACTGGAGGGCATAACCCCGGGTGTCGGGTTTCAACACCGCCATGTCGTCTTTCGCGACGCCGTGACAGAGCAGCAGTGGGCCCGCGACCGTCGAGAGGTGCCGCACGCGGGGCAGGGACTGCAGCCATCGTCGGTTGTCGTCGCTCAGCACCGTCGGAGGTGTGGCGTCGTCGAGGGAGCGCATCTGTCCGGCCAGCAGCCAGCGTTCGTGGTTGCCGGCGACGCAACGAACGTCCCTCTCTTGCAGGAGCTGGCACGCCCGGTTCACGTCGCCGCGTCCATCGACCAGATCCCCCACGCAGAGGATGGCCCCGACCTCCAGCCCTTGCAGGTGGTCGAGGGCGAGGGCGAGGTGCTCGTCCTCGCAGTGCACATCGCCCACGGCGCCGATGCGGCGAAGCTCGTTCATCGCGCGAGCCTCGAGCCCATCTCAAGAGCCCTCGCTTCGCGGTCTGGGCACACCCTCCGCCGCCATTCTCTCACCTGGGGAATACTCGGCGCACTCGGCATTCTCGGCATTCTCGGCGCACTCGGCATTCTCGGCGTACTCGGCATTTTCGGCATTTTCGGCGTACTCGGCATTCTCGGCACTCTCTCGGGTCGTCGGCGGCATAGGTCGCAGCCCGTCCACCCATCGACGGACGTCGGTATGTTGAGATGTGCTTTTGGCACTTCCTCGGCTCGCCGCGGCATCGGGCGCACCCGGTCCACGGATCGACGAGGGTTCTTCCGCACCGCATCGCGACACGCGCGGTGTCGTTGGAAGGCATCCTACTCTGGTATGGTCCAGAAGTGATCCGCCAGATTCCCGCCGCGCTGCTGCTCGTCGTCCTGGTGGGGCGCACCGGCCAAGCGCAACCTCTCGACCCGAGCGACGTCCCCGAGCCGCTTCGCCCCTGGGTGGGTTGGGTCCTCGACGGCCACCGAACCTACGGCTGCGCCTGGGTCGGCGGCGAGCAGCACTGCCGTTGGCCTGGCGTGCTGCGGCTCGACCTCGGCGAGCAGGGAGGCCCTTTTTCCCTGGATGTCGTGACCGACCGCGAGGTCGACGTGGCGCTCCCGGGCGGGCCCGGGATCTTCCCGCGGGAGGTGACCGTCGACGGCCGATCGAGCCCCTTGCTTCGCGCCTCGGACGGGAGCCCTCGTGTCCGCGTGCCTGCGGGGGCGCACCGCGTCGCGGGCCGCTTCGAGTTGTCGAGTCTCCCGGAGCTCTTGCCCCTCCCCGACGACCTCGCGCTCGTCTCCCTTCGGCTCGATGGGGAGCCGGTGCGCGCGCGCCGCAACGAAGCAGGCGACCTGTGGCTGCGCGCGAGCGCCGCCGAGGAGGGAGTCGGCGAAGGCCACGTCGAGCTGGAGGTCTACCGGAAGCTGAGCGATGGCGCGCCGTTCACGGTCACCACGCGGCTGGTGGTGCGCGCCTCCGGCGAAGCGCGCGAGATCACCCTCGGGACGGTGGCGCTCGCGGGGCTCACGGTGACCGAGCTCCGCTCGGACCTCGCGGCGCGCCTGGACGCCGAGACCGGTCAGCTCGTGGCCCAGGTGCGGCCCGGGTCCTTCGAGATCACCGTCGTCGCGCGGTCGGCTGCCCCTCCGTCGTCGCTCGCGCCGGTCGCGCAGCCGGAGCCCTGGCCACCGCAGGAGATCTGGGTCTGGGAACCCGACGAAGCGCTGCGGCAGGTGGAGGTGTCCGGCGCCGCGGCCATCGACGCGGCTCGGACGAACCTCCCGGACGACTGGTCTGGGCGCACAGCCTATGTGCTGACGCCCGACCTGACCCTCACCCTCACCACGACCCGACGCGGAGAGCCGGCTCCTCCCCCGAACGCCTTCGAGTTGGAGCGGGAGATCTGGCTCGACCTCGACGGCGAGGGCGTCACGGGCCGCGACGAGCTGCACGGGCGCATGAACCGGACCTGGCGTCTGGATCTGCGCGAAGGCGAGCTCGGTCGGGTCGCGATCAACGGAGAGGATCAGCTCATCACCGAGGGCGAGTCCGGGCGCGGCGTGGAGGTGCGCAATCGAGACGTGCGCCTGGTCGCCGACTGGCGCCTCGACGAGGGCACGTCGTCGTTTCCGGCGGTGGGGTGGTCCGAAGACGTGCAGGCGCTGAGCGCCACGCTTCACTTGCCGCCGGGCTGGCAGCTCCTGGGGGCGAGCGGCGTCGACGAGGTTCCCGGCACCTGGGTCCACAAGTGGAACCTCTGGAGCATCTTCTTCGTGCTCGTCGTGAGCCTGGCGATCGCGCGGCTGTCGAGCGTGTCTCTGGGGTTGCTGGCCCTGCTCACCCTCACGCTCTGCTACCACGAGCCCGGCGCTCCCTTCGTCGCGTGGATGTTCTTCGTTCCGCTGCTGGCCCTACGGCGCGCGATCCCTGCGGGTCGGGTGCAGCGGGTCGCCTCGCTGCTGTTCTGGTGCTCGGTCGCGGCGCTCCTCTTGGTCGCCGTGCCCTTCGCGGTCGCCCAGCTCCGCACCAGCCTCTATCCTTTCACGGCCGAGCAGGGCGGCGGCCGGTTTGGGCTCGCCGGTGCCTTCCGGTCCGTGGACGAAGCCGGGGCGTATGAACCGCCGCCGGCCGCGCCTGCCGCCGAAGCCGCTCCGGCGGGGGGCGTCTCCGACGACATTGCGGCCTTGTCCTCGGCGCCCGTGAGGCGACGTTCGTCCATGTTGGTGGGCAACGCAGGCAGCGGCGCGCGGGCCGGCTCCTCGATTTCGAGCGGCTGGGTGGACCCCAACGCCGTCGTTCAGACGGGGCCAGGGATCCCCTCGTGGGGGCGAGGGCGAGGCTACGAGCTGCGCTGGTCGGGGCCTGTGCGCGCCGACCACCGCTTCCAGCTCTATCTCGTGCCGCCCTGGCTCTTCC
>JALVDI010000282.1 GCA_027009115.1 Polyangiaceae bacterium
ACCCATCGAGATTTACTGCGAAAAACAGGAGGCCGGCGGGTCGACCCTTGGACCTTGGCTCTTCCGAACGGAGGGTCACGCCGGGCTGCCTCCGGGAGTGCCCCCCGCGCGCGTGCCCAGGCCGTCGTGACCGAACCGACGCGACGGATCGTTTCGCGCCGGCGAGCCAGTCCGCGATCCGTCGCGAGAGCCTTGTCCCACCCCGAAGGCGCGGAGCCGGCGAAGGCGACCGCTCCCTGCGGAAGGCGACGAACGCGCGATCGAAAAGCGAACCGTGACCTATGAGACGCGTCATTGCGCGCCCGTCCCGTGGCGCAAGAGCGTGTCCCGCTGGCCATTGGCCCGCAGGCTCGTCATACCCAAGGCATGAAGGCAGCGATCACGGGCACCGGCCGGTACTTCCCCGAACGTGAGGAGACGAACGCGTATTTCTACGAAGAGCTCGGTCTCGACACCTCCGAAGACTGGATCGTCGAGCGCACAGGCATCCGCACACGCCGCCTCGCCGGCCCGGGCGAGACCTGCTCGACCATGGCGGTGGCCGCCGCGCGGCGCTGTCTCCAGGATGCGGGGCGCAGCGTCGACGACGTGGACGCGATCGTCGTCGCGACGGTGACGCCAGACCAGCCGCTGCCTTCCGTGGCTTGTCATGTCCAGGCGGCGCTGGGCGCTCGCTGCTGGGCCTTCGATCTCGTAGCGGCCTGCAGCGGCTTCGTTTACGGCCTCAACGTCGTCGCGGGCATGGTCGAGTCCGGCCGCGCCAAGTGCGTGCTGTTCATCGGGGCCGACCACATGTCGTCGATCCTCGACTTCCGGGATCGCAACACCAGCATCATCTTTGGGGACGCGGCCGGCGCCGTCCTCGTCGAGGCAGTGGACGACGACCACCCCGGCACGGTCCATCGTTCCACCCTCCACGCCGACGGCACCGGCGCCAAGCATCTCCAGATCCCCGCCGGCGGCGGCGCGATGCCGCTCACGCCCCAGCTCCTCGACGAGGGCCTGCACTTCGTCAAGCAAGAGGGGCGCGTGGTGTTCCGCCATGCGGTCAGTGGCATCATCTCGGTCGTGCGTGAGCACCTGGCAAGCGAAGGGATCACCGTCGACGACATCGACCTCTTCGTGCCGCACCAGGCCAACGTTCGCATCATCCACGCGGCGATGGACCGGCTGAAGGTGCCCCGAGACAAGACCGTCATCACCATCGACCGTTACGCGAACACCACCGCCGCGAGCATTCCCACGGCCCTCGACATCGCGCGCGAGGAGGGTCGGGTGCGTTGCGGCGATCGCGTGCTCTTTGCCACCTTCGGCGCAGGCTTCACCTGGGGAGCGCAGACCGTGACCTGGGGCCTGGACTGATGGGCACCGGCCGCTTTTGAGCGCGGGGGGGCTCTTGAGCTATCCTCGAAGCCTTCGAACACGAGGTCTCTCATGCGCGCTTGTCTGTTCTGTTGCTTGCTCTCGCTCGTCCTGGGCTGCGGCTCATCTCATGGCGTCGACGACGCCGGAGTCACCGATGGCGGGGGCGGTGACGGAGGCCCTGGGGCTGATGCCGGCGCGATCGACGGTGGGTCCACGACCGACGCGGGCTCCGCGACCGACGCGGGCAGTGGAACCGATGCCGGCGCGATCGACGGCGGGTCCACGACCGACGCCGGCTCTACGACCGACGCGGGCAGTGGCGCCGACGCCGGCGCCGGGACGACGATCGACTGCATGGGCATGAGCTGCGATGCCGCCACCGAGCAGTGCTGCGTGACGGGAGGCTTCGGCGGCGCCAGCGCTGCGTGCATCCCCCGCGGCGACACCTGCGAGGGAGGCACCGTCGACTGCGACGGTCCGGAGGACTGCAGCGGAGGTCAGGTGTGCTGCGGGACCGTGAGCTTCGACGGACTGAGTGTCGAGTGCCGCGCTGCGACGGAACCCTGCGGCGGCTCGGGCAGCTTCTCGGAGTTCGAGCTCTGCCACGACGCGAGCGACTGCACCGACGAGGCCGCGATGTGCTGCCCCGTGATGAGGTTCGGCTTCTCCGGCGCCGTGTGCCAGACGCGCTGCTTCGGCGGCGGCTTCCCCTGAGCGCCCAGCCCGTGTTCCGTCCGGTAGCCTTCCTCGGTGGGCTGCTATCGTCCTGGCAGTGAACCCTCGCTTGCTCCGGGCACTCCTGGCACGACTCCAAGCCGGTGAGGTCGGCGTCGACGACGTCATGTCGGCCTTGGCGACGCTTCCGCTCGCCGACCTCGGGCACACCAAGGTCGATCACCATCGTGCTCTGCGCACAGCTATGCCCGAGGTCGTCTACGGCGCAGGCAAGACGCCCTCGCAGCTCGTCGCGATTCTTACCGAGCTCGCCCGTGGCGGGCGGACGGCGTTGGCGACGCGGGTCGACCCCGACGCCGCCGCTCATGTACGAGACGCGCTGCCGGAGGTTGAACACCACCCCACCGCCCGCGCCCTCGTCCTGCGAGGCGAGTCGACCGCCGACGACCCGCTGCCGGTGGCGATCGTGAGCGCCGGCACGAGCGATCTCTCCGTGGCCGAGGAGGCCGCTGTGACCGCCGAGGTGCTCGGCCTTCGACCCGAACGCTTCTACGACGTGGGGGTCGCGGGGCTTCACCGCGTCGTGGCCCAACGCGACGCGATCGAAGCGTGCCGGGTGGCCGTGGTCGTGGCCGGGATGGAGGGCGCGCTCGCGAGCGTCCTGGCGGGGCTGATCTCGCGGGCCATCGTCGCCGTCCCAACCTCCGTCGGTTACGGCGCCCACTTCGGCGGCCTTGCGCCCCTGCTCGGGATGCTGTCGGGGTGCGCCCCGGGGGTGTGCGTCGTCAACATCGACAACGGTTTCGGTGCCGCGTGTGTGGCGGCGCGGATGTGCCATGCCGCACGGTGATCACGGCCAGCCGCCCCCCGTACGTTCGCTCCCCGAACGCGGCGGCCTGCTCTACGTCGACGCGACCGGCGGCGGCGTCGCCGGCGATATGTTCAACGCGGCCCTGCTCGACCTCGGCGTGCCGCTGGCGGCGATGGAGCATGGACTGTCGGGCCTCGACGTCGGCCCCTACCGCATCGAGGTGCCCACCGTCGAGCGTTCGGGCATCGTCGCGCGGCAGTTCTTGGTGCACGTCGAAGGGACGCCGCCACAGCGTTCGTGGGCGGCGATTCGACGGCTCCTCGAAGACGCCCCCACGCTCAGCGACGGCGCGCGGTCCCGCGCCCTCGCGACTTTCCAGCGTCTCGCCGACGCCGAAGCCGAGGTCCACGGTGTCGCCGCCCACGACGTGCACTTTCACGAGGTCGGCGCCGTCGACTCGATCGTGGACATCGTCGCGGCGGCCGTCGCCTTGGACCTGCTCGACGCGACGGTGGTCGCCTCGCCGTTGCCGATGGGGCGCGGCACGACTCGCTCCGCCCACGGCATCCTCCCGCTGCCGGCGCCGGCGACCGTTGGTTGTCTGAGGGGTGTGCCCACGGTCGATGGCGGCGTCGAGGGCGAGCTCGTGACTCCGACCGGCGCCGCCCTCGTGGCCACGGCGGCCGCACGCTTCGAGCGCTGGCCGGCGATGCGCCCCGAGCGTACCGGCTGGGGCGCGGGCACCCGGACCTTCCCCGACCGGCCGAACGTCCTGCGCTTGGTTTGGGGCCAGCCCGCGATCGAGACGTCCGTCGAGGAGCTGCGGGTGCTCGAGTCGAACATCGACGACATGACCCCGGAGCTCGGTGCGCACCTCCTCGATCGCCTCCTCGCCGCCGGCGCCCTCGATGCCTGGTTGACGCCCGTCGTCATGAAGAAGGGGCGGCTGGCCGTCGTTGTCGGCGCCTTGGTGGACCACTCACGCCAAGAAGCCGTGCTGCGGGCGCTCCTCACCGAGAGCTCGTCCCTCGGGGCGCGGATCGTGCCTGTGCGCCGGGTCCGGCGACCCCGCCGCGTCGAGGAGGTGGCGACGCGGTTCGGACCCATCCCCGTGAAGATCGCCGAGGGGGATGGCTTGCCTCGCAACCTGGCTCCGGAGTTCGAGGCTTGCCGCGCCGCCGCCGCGCGACACGGCGTGCCCCTCAAGGAGGTCTTCGCAGCGACCCTCGCGGCGATTGGAGGCGACGATGGTCCGCGGGAAAGTTGAGCGGCTGCGCGAGTGGCTCGCCGAGCGTGAGAGCATCCTGATCTGCTTCAGTGGCGGCGTCGACTCGTCCTACCTCTTGGCAGAGGCCGTGACTGTTTTGGGGCCGCGCGCCGTCGCCTTCACCGCGGTCTCTCCCAGCCTCGACCCGGAGGAGCGTGAGAGCGCTCGGCGCCTGGCCGAGGGCCTGGGGGCGCGGCACCGCATGGTCGACACCCACGAGCTCGACGACGCCCGCTACGCGAGCAACCCCATCAACCGTTGCTACTTCTGCAAGACCGAGGTCTACGGTGCCGCCCGGGCGCTCGCCCACCAGCTCGGCATCGAGACGGTTGCGGACGGTTTCAATGTGGACGACCGCGCCGACCACCGCCCGGGCCGCCGAGCCGCGCGAGAGCTCGGCGTCGTCTCGCCCCTCGACGCCTTGGGCTTCCGTAAGGTCGACATTCGCGCCGCGGCGCGGGCCCTCGATTTGCCGGTATGGGACAAGCCGGCGCTGGCCTGTCTCGCGAGCCGCTTCCCCTACGGCACGACCATCACGCCGGCGTCTTTGCGGCAGGTGGCGGCCGCCGAGAAGGCGGTCCGGGCGCTCGGCTTTCGGGTGGTTCGCGTGCGGCACTTTGGTGCCACCGCCCGGGTCGAGGTCGGCCGAGAGGAGCTCCCTCGCTTGCATGGGCGCGAAGGGGAGCTGGAGCGGGCCGTGCGCGGCTGCGGCTTCGAACGTGTCCTCGTGGACCCGCGAGGCTACCGGCGCGGCAGCCTCAATGTGCTGTGACACGCGCTCGGTTGCGTCGGCGGTCCGCTACACTGCGGCGGGTGTTCGTCGAGCGACTGCTGCAACGCTTGATCGAAGGAGCCCACGAGGGCGCGTGGGCCTACGGCTATCGGGGTCGAGGCCTCGACGCCGAAGCCACCGCCCTCGCGACGCTGGCCCTCACCGCCCACGAGCGCGCCCCTCGCCTGGTGCATGAGGGCCTCGACCGCCTCGCCGCCCTGCAAGCCAGCGACGGGGGCGTGCCGATTCGCGACGACGTGCCCAACCCGCGTTGGCCCACATCGCTCGCGCTCTTGGCCTGGGCACGAGGCGGGGAGGCCTTCGCTCAGCCTCGCGAGCGTGCGGTTGGTTACCTCCTGCGTCACCGAGGAAAGAGCTTCTCCCGCACGCCTCTCTTCGGGCACGACCCGACGCTCGTGGGGTGGGCGTGGGTCGACGACACCCACAGCTGGGTCGAGCCGACGGCCTGGGCGGTGGCGGCGCTGCGCGCGACCGGACGCGCCGCCCATGAGCGTGTGCGCGAAGGGGTCCGGGTGCTCCTCGACCGCTGCCTCCCCGAAGGGGGCTGGAACTACGGCAACACACGGGTGATGCACCACGTGCTCCGGCCCTTCCCGGCCACGACCGGTGTCGCGCTGGTCGCCCTCGCCGGCGAAGGCCGCGGCGAGGAGGTCGACCGCTCCCTTGCCTACCTCCGGGAGGTCGCCCCAACGTTGCGGGCACCCCTCTCGCTTGGGTGGGCCGTCCTCGGATTGCGGGCGTGGGCCGCGGCACCGGACGAGGCCCTCGAATGGCTCGAGCGGTGCGCGCTGGAGCCCGGGCGACGACCGCCGGACCCCACGCACGATGCTCTGTTGTTGCTCGCTGCGGCGGACCAAGCGCTCGTCGCCGACCCAAGGCGGGAGGTCCACGATGGACCCTGAGGTGGACGCGAAGATCAGCCGCCGCCGCCTGCTTCGAAGCCTCGGAGCGGTGGCGACGGGCGCGGGCGCCCTCAGCGTGGCGCGGCTGATCGACCGCCACGAGGCGGGCATGCGCGCCAAGGTGTGCATCCAGCGCGCGGAGAGCTACGACGTCGATCTCACCTCGGTCGTGCTGGACGGCTTTGCGCGCCTTGGTGTCACCGCCTCCGAGCTCCGTGGCAAACGCGTCTTGCTCAAGCCGAACCTCGTCGAGACCGCCCTGGGCCACCCCCACATCAACACGCACCCGAAGGTCGTCCTCGCCGTCGCGCGCGCCTTCCGCACGCTCGGCGCCGAGCCTTTCGTCGCCGAAGGCCAGGGGCACCGCCGCGATAGCTGGCTGGTGCTCGAAGAGTCGGGGATGGCCGCGGCTTTGGACGAGGGCGAGCTGCCCTTCGTGGACCTCAACCACGACGAGCCCATCGAACGTCCCAACGCCGGCGGTCTGACCCGGCTTCACTCCCTCTGGTTGCCCAACGCGCTCCTCGAAGCCGACTGGATCGTCTCGCTCCCCAAGGTGAAGACGCATCACTGGGCGGGGGTCACCTGCGCCATGAAGAATTTCTTCGGCGTCGTGCCCGGTGTCGTCTACGGCTGGCCGAAGAACGTGCTTCACCACCAGGGCATCCACGAGTCGATCGTCGACATCAACGCGACGGTGCGGCCGCACTTTGCCATCGCGGACGGCATCCTCGGCATGGACGGCGACGGCCCCATCATGGGCGACCCCAAGCCGCTCGGGTGCCTGGTCATGAGCCGCAACCTCCCGGCCCTCGACGCGACCTGCGTGAGGCTGATGCGCCTCAACCCCTTGGGAGCGGTCTACCTTGCGCTCGCTTCCGGCTTCCTCGGTCCCATCTTGGAGTCCAACATCGAGCAGCTCGGCGAACCCATCGACGCCCTCGCGACCCCCTTCGAAGTCCTGGACTATCCTCACACCCGGGCGCTGCGCGACGTCTGACGCGCGCCCAGGCCACGCCAGCGTGTAGGATGGCGGAGAATGCCGGACCTGGCCGCCGACCTCCAACGCCTGAGCGACGCCCTCGCCGCCGATCCGCAGCTCGCCCCGAAGCTGCACCACCGGTGGCGACAGGAGCTTCGGGGCGAAGCGGCGAGCATTGCGCCCGAGGAGCTGGCGCAGGCTGCCGACCGGGTGGAGCACGCCCTCGGGCACTTCGGCGATTACGCGTCCGTTCTGACGAGCGCCCTCGACGGGCCCGAGAGCGAGCTGCTCTTCATCTGGTGCGCCGCCAACGCCGCCAACCCCGAAGCGCGGATGCGGGACCTCCTGGCCGCTGCCGTCGCGCACCCGGAACATGGGCCGCGCGCGCGCATTCTGGCGCGCAACCGCGTCGTGCAGGGACCGCTGCAGGACGCCCTCGGCTGTGTCCCGCTGCTTGGGGACGGGAACGCGCTGGCCGACCCCGCGAACTTCGAGGCGGTCGCGCGCATGGAGATCCTCTTTTGGGAAGCGGGCGCCCGCGCGCTCCAGCTCCCGGACCTCGGCCGCTGGATCTGGGACACGTCGGCGACCTTCGAGGCCGTGATCGCCACGCCGGCGCGGGGTTCGCTCCGCGGCCGGGTGCTCGCCGCCCGCTGCCTCGAGGTCGCCGCCTGCGGCATGTCGCCGGCAACGGACCCGCAGCTCGTTGGGCGCACGCTCCAGGTCATGCAGCCGCTGCTGCTGCACCCCGAACCCATCGTGTGGATCCACGCCGCGCGCGCCTTCGGGCGGCTCGCGGGCGTCTTCGAGCCCCTCGAAGGGACGCTCCTGGACTGGGTCCACCGGGGCTCGCAGGTGTTGCGGCAGCGGGCCCTCACGGCTTTTGCTTCGCTCCCGGCGCAGCGTCTGGCGTTCCTCGGTCACGAGCTCGAGTCGATCCTCGACGACCCCGAAGAGAAGGCGTGGGGGCTGGCGGCCGCCGCCGCGGCGACGCCCTACCTCTTTTATGAACGGCGCACGCTCTGGGAGCGCCTGGCGACCCGCATCTTCGAGGGGGACGGAGGCGCCGTCGCCGCCCGCGCCTTGGGGCGTGGGCTGTCGACCCTCTGGCGGCGCCACGAGGATCGCGGGACGCTCATCCACCCGTTTCAGCGGTTGCGCCGGATGGCTCGGCAGGCGGAGACGGATGACGTCGACGACTGGCGTCGGTGGCTCGAGCTCATCGCCGTGACCGATCCGATCGACAACGCCGAGCGCGATCCCCTCGACCTCGAGACGGGCCTGGAGAACCTCGTACGCCTTGCGGCCCACTACGACGACGAAGAAGGGGACGCCCGCGCGGCGCGCTTCGCGATGACGATCGACATGGCCTTTACGGAGGCCAAGAAGCTCGTTCTCAGCGAAGCCTCCCTGCGGCGACGGGCCGGCGCGATCAACGCCTTGGAGGGGTGCGCCCGCTCCCTCGCGCTGCGGCTGTGGGGTCCGATGCTCGCCACGCGTCCTCGGGGGGAGGCCATGAGCGAGCCGGACCTCGAGGAGACCTGGAAGAACCTCGCGCGCTCGCCGGCGGAGCTCTTGGACGTGGTGCGCGATCTTCGTGCCGGCGACGAGCGCGACGAGCGCTTCGAGGTCGCCCTCGAGGTCGTGGCGCTCAAGCTCGGCGGTTACGCCCTCGACGCCTGCGGCGAGGAGCACCACATGGGGCCCCGGCGCGGCGAGACGGCGCACGAGACCTGCCTGTGGTTGCGCAAGCTCGACGGCCTGATCGACGGATCCCGGGAGATGCCGCCGCCGCTTCAGAGCGCGCTGTCCGCGCTCTTTTGGCGACTGGTGGACACGACCCGCGGGACCTCCCTGGGCGAGGTGGACGACGTCGAATGGCTTGGGCCCTTCGCGGCGTGGTGGGCGCTCGTGATCGACCGCCCGCAGGTGCTTCAGCAGCTCACCACGGCGCTCCCCATGATCGCCGAGGGCGTGCTGGACAAGTGTTGCCGTGTCGCCGACCAGATCCGTGGGGCCCTCACCGCTGGCGACGCCCGGGGGAGCTGGCGCGGCGAGATCGCCACCCAGCTCGCGGAGCTCCGCGCCGAGGAAACCGAGCTCGGGGTGTCCCTGCTGGGGCTCGCCGACGCCCTCCAAGGTTTCGCCGACGCCGCCGGACCCCGCCCGGACCTCGAGGCGATGTGCATCGACCTCGTGATGGCGGCGGAGCGCTTGCAGCGTGCGCTCCATGATCCCGTGCGTGCGCTCCACGTGGCCAAGGCGTCCCCGAGCGACGACTCCTTGGGCAAGGCGACGAGCGAGAACGCCCCGCGGATGGCCTCGGTCGTCGCGCGCGCCATCCGCGCCCGCGATCTGACGCTGCTCGAGGTGTGGTTCGCCTCCCTTGGGCCCACCGCCTCCAAGCTCGTCGAAGCGGCGGTGCAGGCGGCCGTTCGCAAGACGCCTCCGCCGCCGCCTTCGCCCAAGAAGCGCGAGCCCAAGATGGTAGTGGGCTACGAGCTGGTCAAACCCCTCGGCGAGGGAGGCATTGGGACCGTCTGGCTCGTGCGCAAGCCGGGCGCCGACCGCCTCTTCGTCCTCAAGATCCCCAAGGGCGATGTCTTGGCCAACGCGAGCGACACCGAACGCGAAGGGATCCTCGCCTCGTTCACCGAAGAGGCGCGAGCGCTGGCCGGGCTGTACCACCCGAACGTCGCGAACATCATCGATCGCGGCGTCGCCGACGGCATGCCCTACCTCGTCTTGGAATACCTCATCGGCGCCGATCTCAAGATGTACTCGAGCGCCCAGCCCATGAGCCTCTTCGAGCTCAGGAAGGTCGTGCTCGAGACGGCCGCGGGCCTGACGGCGCTGCACAACGCGGGCCTCGTGCACCGCGACATCAAGCCCGCCAACCTCTGGCTGCGGCTACCGCTCCAGCGGGGGGTGCGATTCGACCCCGGCGAGCATCGCGATCCGGCCAAGGCGCAGCCGCTCAGCACGGTCATCATCGACTTCGGGATGGTCCGCGCGACGAGGGTGCCGGCGGACGTCGGAGGACGCTTCGTGGCCGGGACGCCGGGCTACATCGCCCCCGAGCAGGTCCTCGACCCGGTGGAGCTCGACGGTCGCGCGGACGTCTACGCTTTGGCCGGGACCATCTACAACGTCACGACCGGCCGCACTTTCTTCGACGAGATCAAGGACAAGCGCGAGCGCATCGTCGCCCACATGCGCCGCGATCCGATGGAGAACGACCAGGACTTCCGGATGTATCCTGCGGCTCTCGTGAAGCTGCTGCGGGCGGCGACGGCGCGCGACTGGAGAGACCGGCCGACCGCCCTCGAGTTTGGCCGCGAGTTCGCTGCCATCGTCTGAGCCAGCGGGCGAAGATTTCCGACGCCCACGTTGCCTATGCGGAGGCGCTGTAGCAGGGCGTCGAGGAGGAAACGGAACGTGTCGCCCATCGACGCCTGGCTCGCCGGCGTCTACGCTCCCGGCGTGTCGCGGCGACGCATCGGCATCGTCTTTGGGGGCGTCGTGGCCTTTGGTCTGGCGCTGCTGCTGCGGCGCCCGGCGGTGCCCGACGACGGCCCCGCAGAGGTCTCCGGGAGCGCGGACTCCGAGGAACGAATCGACGCGGGCCCGCGCTGGGCCGACGGCCGGCCCGTCGAGCGGCCGGAGCTCTACCCCGCTCAGTTCGAGTTCGAGGAGGCGGCCTTCGAGGTGGAGCTGCCCGAAGACATCACCCCCCTCGAAGCCGAGCTCTGTCACCCGCTGGCCCGCGCTTTGTGCGAAGCGCGCGAGGCCTGCGGCTGCGCGACCGAGGAGCGTCTCCAATGCGAGGAGCGCGAGCGCGCCCTCTGCCGTCGATCGCTGGCGTGCGGCTTCCTCGGCGCCTCGGCGCCTCGCACGCTGGACCGGGACCGCCTGCGGCAGTGCCTCGCCGAAGCCCGCGACGATCTGCGCCGCTGCCGGGACGCGCCGCTCCCCGAGGTCTGTTTCCGCGTCGCCGTCGCGCCCGTGGAGCTCGGGCAGCCGTGTCCGCCCGACGCGAGCTACTGCCGCGGGGGAGTGTGTGCCGACGGTCGTTGCCGCCCCGAGCCCGACGTCGGCGAGCCTTGCCTGCGGGTACGGACGCCCGGCGCGCTCCCGGAAGAGTCGTGGGTATGCAGGGCTGGCGCGATCTGCCAGCCGCAGCCGGACGGGTCCCAGCGCTGCATGGGCCCGGAGCTCTCCGAGGGCATGCCTTGCGAGGCGTCCCGGGGCTGCCCCGCGGACCAGGCCTGCGTCGAAGGGCGCTGTGGCCCGCCTCGCCAGGAGGGCGAGCCCTGCGAGGACCGCGACGCCTGCGACGGGCAGCTCACGTGCCGCGGTGGGGTCTGCGTCCCGGCGCGGCGCTGCGTGCATTACGAGGACTGCGGCCACGGCCAGACGTGCCACGGCGAGCGGCGCATGCGCTGCTTGCCGCCGCCGGGCGCCAAGCTCGGCGAGCCCTGCCGCACGAGCCGAAGCTGCGCCCGTGGCTTGGTGTGCGTCGCGGGTTTCTGCGAGGAGGGCCCGGGGCCCGGCGAGCCACCCGTCGACGGGCGCTGCGGGGTCTGCTGCCTGGCCCCCCGCGGGCCGGGAGGCTGCCTCCCCAAGCGTGTGCGCGGCCGCGGCGAGCGCTGCGACGGGCGACGCGATCGTTGCGACGAGGGGCTTGCATGTGTCCCGCGCACGGCCCTCGACGGAGGCCTCGCGCTCCGGGGCTTCGAGTGCGTCACGGGGCTCGGCGAGGGCGCCGAGTGCGTGCCTGGGGCCTCGCGTTGCCGGACGGAGCTCGACTGCCGGGCCGAGTACCGGGGCGGCCGCTGCCTGTCGACGCTCTGCATCTCCGCCGCGCGGCTCTGGTCGTGCGAAGGCGCGCCGACCCGGGCGGGGGACTACGGGGCGCTCGCACAGCCCGCGGGCGAGTGAGCTTCCCTTCGCCTTGGAGGAGGGGGCCGGTCTTGGGAAGGCGTGGCGCGCCTCGGTGCGCGACGGGCGTGCCGCTCATTCCTCGCCCTTTGGGGCTCCCAGGCGAGCGAAATCCTCCGCGCTGTGCCGCTCTCGGAGTTGGCTGGAGGGGTCGCCCCACACGCGGTTGACCTTGCGTCCGCGCTGGACCGCGGGGCGTCGCGCGATCTCGTCAGCCCAGCGGATG
>JALVDI010000283.1 GCA_027009115.1 Polyangiaceae bacterium
CGCGACCAGGTGGGCGGCCCGGAGCTCGCCACCGACGAGGCCGTGCGCGAGTTCTACCTGGCGCCGCGGGGGTGGTAGAGAGTGCGAAACTCTAGGCAGCACCCACGTTGTCCCTCCTAGCCGACGTCTGACGCCAGCGATGGAGAATCAGGCTCAGCAGCACCAAGAGGTAGAGAGATGCGCTGGCAACGACCGGTGCGTCGCCAACCATCGCGTAGAGAGTCCGTCGCCGCGTAACGGGGAGCTCGGTGACGAGTATACGATCGTTGTCTTCATCGACGCGCATCCAACCTCGGATGCGTCCCATGGGGTCGAAACCTGCCGATGCCGCCCATCGCGTTGGCCGAATGCTTGAGAACCCACCTTCGATCGCGCGGACCCGGGCGAGCTTGGTGTGGATCGGATCGATACCTCTCCAGTCAGACGAGGGCACCAGCACCAGATCGGCGCCCACACCGGCATGGCCCCGAGACATCTCCGGGTAGTCGTGATCGTAGCAAATGGCCAGCGAAACAACACCATAGGGCCGCTCGATGCGTGGCACGGGATTATCCGAAGGCTCGGTCTCGCCGGGCACCGGGTGGCGCTTGTAGTAGCGCGCACGTTCCACGCCGCTGTCGTCGATGAAAACCGCGAGATTCTCGAAGCGGAAAGGCTCGTGAGATGTCGGCACGATGTAGGCGAGGACCAGATCGACGCTGTGCTCTCGGGCAAACGCGGACGCACGGGCCAGTACGGCGGGCTCGTCCGAGCGCTCCACGATGGTCGCCCCCTCGTTCCAGACGATCACTCGGGCTCCTCTGTCGGCGGCTCGGGCCGAACGCTCGAAGAGGGTTTCGAGGTTGGCGTCCAGCGCCTCCCGGGATGGGAGGCTGTCGGGGAACAATCCAAGGTCAGTGACAATCGCGGCGGCCCGCACGGTGGGACCCTGGCTCGGCTCGCTCAAGCGCCAGACGCCGAAGGAAAACGCCGCGACGAGGGCCAGCACGAGCCAGACGCCGTGACGCCACCAAGAGCGCCCTGGCGCGGCGAGGGCCGCAGCGGCGAAGGACGCGACCCATGCCATGAGTGCGCCGATGGCGGCGACGCCCAGGAGGCTCGCGAGCTGCAGTAGCGCGAGGTTGTCGGGCTGCGTCGAGGCACCGCTTCCCCAAACGCCCATTGGTCCCGACGTGTAGCTCGACCAGTCGCTCAAGACGATCAACGCCGGCCACGCGTACAGCGCGTGGACCTCGGAGGTGCGCCTCCGCAGGGCGTCCCACACGAGCAGCACGATCCAGGTACCGAGGGCCATGGGCAGACCGAAGCCGAGGGCAAAGACCGTCGGGATAATCTTGGTGAGCTGGGCCACTGTCGCGAGAGCTAGCACGGCGAGGATTGCGAGTCGCTCGCGCCAGCAGGTGGTGCGGCGAATCCACAGCATCCACGGGACCGGGGCGATCCAGGCGAGCGGCGGTACTCCCCAGCGCATCCCGCTCGCGATGACGAGCACGCTCCCGGCAAGCGCCAGCACGAGGGTGGGGATACGGTCGACCGAACGGCTCATCGTGCGTCTCCTCGTCGTAGCGCGCTCCACAGCCAACGGAGCTGTCGGCTGTACAGTTCTGGAATCATTGTGGCGCGCTGGCCCTTCGGCAGCTGCCGACCGACGACGGCGGTGCCGAAGAAAACGGATGCGATAGCGCCGAAGACCATTGGTACCGGGGTCTGCTCTGGAAGCTGACCGAGCGCGACGGCGCGCTGCAGCAACGGCGGTACGAGAGCCTGGAGTCCCGCGTCGCGCGGCGTGTCAAGCAACTCCGGACGATCTGGGAAGGCCCGGCGCAGCTCGGCGTCGGTGGGGGGTGGGCCAGGCTCAAGATCGGAGCGGGCCTGCAAAGCGACGATCTCTGTCATCACGCCCGGATGCTGAACGTGCTCTTCGGCAGTGGCTCGGAAGAGAGCCTCGATGGCACCTAGGGGGTCGTCTTTCGGGTGAGAGGCGACGACGGCGGCCATCTGCACCGACCAAAGCTGGATGAAGTAGACCAGCAGGGCCTCCTTGGTCGGGAAGTAGTTGAAGAACGTCGCCGGGCTGACACCCACGTCCTCGCAGAGCTCGGTCACGGATATCGCTGATAGGGGTCGGTCATCGACCCGGGCGAGGAGCGCCTCGATGAGACCGATCTTGGTGTCGGCGGCCTTGCGTTCGCGGAGGGACATGCTGAATATGTAGCCGGCTCTAAATTTATAGTCAACTATAGTTTTGGGCTGCACAACAGGATTTCTTGGCAGAATGACTTGAGATGCAGCGTTTGGCTGCTCGGAGCGCAGCCGCCGGACCCGTTCCCCCCGGGCCCGGCGGTGCTCGTTCTGCTCGCCCGGACCCGCCTCCGTGACGTTCGCCGCGGAGCGGGTGTCCCCGTTTTGAAGGGGGGTGGCTTTGCCTCATCGGAGGTGAAGCCTTGGCTCACGACCCCGCACCGAACTCGAGCGCCAGCGCGACCGCGAGCGACCCCGCCGCGCGGCTCCAGGAGATCCGCGCCCGCGTGGCCGAGCTGCACGCGACGGCCTTGGCAGCCGTCGCGAGCCTTCAGCAGTCAGCCATCAGCGGTCAGCGGCCGAACTCCGCGACACGAGAGCTGAAGGCTGACAGCCGACGGCTGACGGCGGGCTCGCGAAGCGAGCCCATCTGGCCGCGCGACCTGAGCGCCGAGCCCGCCGGCCCCGGCGAGTGGGGCCCGGACCCCGCGGAGGTCGCCGGTGGGTGATCGCGTGACCAGCGCGCTCGAGCGCGCCCGGGCGGTGCTCGACCTCGTCGTCCCCGAGCTGGTGGCGAAGGGGATCTGGGGCTCGCCCGCGGGCAAGACGCACCTGGCCCGGCGCATCGTCGCCGAGATCCCGGAGCACCGCGTCTACGTCGAGCCCTTCGCCGGCGGCGCCCAGGTGCTGTTCACCAAGGAGCCCTCCGAGGTCGAGGTGGTGGGCGACCTCGACCCCGAGATCGCCTTCGCCTTCCGCTTCGCCAAGAAGATCACCGCCGAGCAGCTCGCCCGGCTGCGGCGCAAGAAGTGGGTCGGCGACAAGGCGCACTTCCGCAAGCTCTACGAGTCCGATCCCCCCGACGACGAGCTGGAGCGCTTCTACCGCTTCGCCTACCTGATCCGGTTCTCGTTCAACAAGCTGCGGCGCGGCACGCTGCCCGACAAGCTGGTCGGGGTTCAGGCCCGCTTCGTGGACAAGCTCGAGCGGCACGCCCCGCGGCTCAAGCACGTGCGCGTCCGCTGCGCCGACTACCAGCAGGTCATCGAGGAGTTCGACGGGCCCGACACCTTCTTCTTCCTCGACCCGCCCTACGCCGGCCACGACGCCGACTGCCGCGTGGGCGCCGGCCACAAGGACTGGGAC